>JANMSL010000187.1:0-13536 GCA_031389245.1 Lysobacterales bacterium
GTCGTGGAGGGCGGATCGAAATCCTACGTGGATGCCTGGCAGCAGCGGTGCAAGTCACAGCTGCGGCTATCGACAGCGGTGCGCGAAGTCACCCGTCAAACCGATGGCGTGCAAGTGCGGACCGATACCGGCGTCGAGACATTCGATCAGATCGTTTTAGCCTGCCATAGTGATCAGGCACTGCGTCTGCTGAGCGACGCCAGCGAGCGCGAGCGCGATATCCTGGGTGCCATCCGTTTTCAGGAGAACGATACGGTGCTGCATACCGACGTCAACCTGCTGCCGCGCAACCGCAAAGCCTGGGCCGCTTGGAATGCACTGGTACTGGATGACGAAGACAATCTCTGCACGGTCACCTACGACATGAATCAATTGCAGGGTATCCAGGCAGCAGAAAACTTCTGCGTGACGTTGAACTGCAGCGAGCGCATCGACCCGGCGCGGATCCTCAAGCGCATGCGCTATCATCATCCGATCTATTCCCCCGCCAGTGTCGCCGCGCAGTTGCGCCGCCCCGAAATCAACGGCCATAACCGGACCTGGTATGCAGGCGCCTATTGGGGCTGGGGCTTCCATGAAGATGGCATGCGCAGCGCGATGGAAGTCGCCGCCAGCCTGGGCGAATCCTGGCAATGACCACGTTCGCAAATGACCCGCCGATGGTGACGACGCGACCGCACTCGTCGGCCGGAACCGGGGCGCTGGCGAGTGCTATTTATGTCGGCCAGATCAGCCACCGCCGCTTTACGCCGCATCCGCATCGCTTCCGCTATCCACTGTTCATGATGTACCTGGACTTATCGGAACTCGAACGCGTATTCGCCGGCCGCTGGTTCTGGTCGACACGCCGACGCAACCTCGGCGAGTTTCGCCGCAGCGATTACCTCGGCGATCCGGCAACACCGCTGGACCAGTGCGTGCGCGACTGCGTGCAGTCGCACACCGGCAGACGTCCGCAGGGACCGATCCGCATGTTGGCGCACCTGCGTTATTTCGGACATTGCTTCAACCCGGTCACTTTCTACTATTGCTTCGGTGCCGATGACTGCACCCTTGAAACCATCATCGCCGAGATCACCAATACCCCCTGGCGCGAACGCCATGCCTATGTGTTGCCAGTGGACGACGCCGAGCGCCACGGCAGCGCGCTCGCCTGGCGATTCGACAAGCGCTTCCATGTGTCTCCGTTCCTGCCCATGGCGTTGCGCTACCACTGGCGTTTCCAGGCGCCGACAGAGCACCTGCGCGTGCACATGGATGTGGACAATGGCGACGCCGCGATGTTCGACGCCACGCTGGTCTTGCAACGTCGGGCGCTGAGCCCCTGGTCACTGGCGCGCACCTTGTTGCGCTTCCCACTGATGACCCTGCAGATCGTGCTGGCAATCCATTGGCAGGCGTTCTTCATCTGGCGCAAACACAACCCGGTCTACGATCATCCTGACGTCAGGAAACCACAATGACCGCACCACTCGTCCAAACCGATCTGCCAGGCAACGCAACAGCCACGCACGCGGATGCAAACGGCACCGCCAACCGCGCTGACTTCGGATCGAGTGAACACACCGCGTTCACCCGTTTTCTACGCCGCCGTCTGTTTGCACAGCTCGCTGCATTACGCGATTGCGAAATCCGTGTGCTGGAGGATGGAGCATCCACAGTGCTTGGCACAGCGGCAACAGACGCCGCAGCCACGCTGCGTGCGGAACTCACCATTTTGTCGCCCGAGTTTTACCGGCGGGCGGCCAGCAATGGCAGCGTCGGCGTTGCCGAAGCCTTTATGGATGGGCTGTGGCATTGCGACAATCCCACAGCCTTGGTTCGCGTGTTCGTACGCAATCGCGACCTGCTCGACTCGATGGAAACCGGCAGCGCACGTCTGGGCGGTTGGATGATGAAGGCGCTCAGCGCCTTGCGTCGCAACACCCGAACCGGCAGCCGACGCAACATCGCCGAGCACTACGATTTGGGCAACGACATGTTTCGTCTGTTTCTGGACGAGAACCTGATGTACTCATCGGCAATTTTTTGCACTGCCGATGAACCCTTGGAAATTGCCGCCACGCGCAAACTCGATCGCATCTGTCAAAAACTGACACTTGGCCCGAACGATCATGTGATGGAAATCGGCACCGGTTGGGGTGGGTTCGCATTGCACGCCGCGCGGCAATACGGATGTCGTGTCACCACAACCACGATTTCGCACGAGCAACATGCGCTTGCCAGCAAACGCATCCAGGAGGCTGGGCTGTCGGATCGGGTTACCCTGTTGACGTCTGACTATCGAGATCTGGTCGGAAAGTTCGACAAGCTGGTGTCGATCGAAATGATCGAAGCGATCGGACACCAGTACCTGGAGACTTTTTTCGCCAAATGCGGCAGTTTGCTCAAGCCGGACGGCATCGCGCTGATCCAGGCCATCACCATCGAAGACCATCGCTATCATCAGGCGTTGACCGCGGTGGATTTTATCAAGCGTTATATTTTTCCTGGCAGCTTCATTCCTTCGGTGTCGGCAATGTTGAGCGCAGCGGCCAAGGTGTCGGATCTCAAGCTGTTCCATCTCGAAGACATCGGACCGAGTTACGCGCAGACGCTAAAGCTGTGGCACCAGAGATTTACCGAGCAAATCGGACAGGTGCGTTCGCTCGGCTATTCCGATCGATTTATCCGCATGTGGCGGTGGTACTTCGCCTATTGCGAAGGCGGTTTTCTCGAGCGTTCGATCGGTGATGTGCAAATGTTGATGGTCAAGCCCGGCGCGCGACCCCGCCAGTATTTGCCCGACCTCGCGCCCGAGCTATGAATTTCTGGATCAACATCATCGGCTTCCAACTGGTCTGGATCACCACTGTGGGTGGTGCGTCTCGCGGCGTTTGGTGGGCTGGTTTGCCGGCGCTCGCGGCCTTTGCGTTATGGCAATGGCGCGTGAGTCATGTACCCAGAGCCGACGTCAAGCTGGTGCTGATCGCTGCGCTGCTCGGCTTTGCCGTGGATAGCGCATTTGCGGCATCGCAATGGCTGCACTACGAAGCACCACTGCCGTCACCGTTACTGGCACCAGTTTGGATACTTGTGCTGTGGATGAGTTTTGCATTGACGCTCAATCATTCTCTGCAATTTCTGCGCGGCCGTCATGCCTGGGCGGTGTTGTTCGGTGCGCTCGGTGGCCCGATTGCCTATCTGATTGCGGCCCGCGGCTGGGGCGCAGTCAATTTCGGCCGTCCAGACTGGCACGTGCTGCTCGCACTCGCGCTGGCCTGGGCGCTGGTGACCCCGCTTCTGGTGGCCTGGGCAGATCGACTGGCGCGCAACGAGGCAGTACCGGCATGACCGCGGCACTGCAACCGCTGTGGCCGTTTGCCGCATTCTCCCTGCTGGTCATGCTGTTGGTCTGGGCACTCCAGCTGCGTACGCGCAACGCCGGATTTGTGGATGTGGCCTGGGCGCTGATGCTGGGCTGCGCTGCACTTTATTTTGGCTGGGCCGCACACGGGGACATCTGCGCACGCGCGCTGATTGCCGTCATGGGTGGGCTGTGGGGTTTTCGCCTCGGGCTGCACCTGTGCGCGCGCGTGCTGCACGAACCCGAGGACGGCCGCTATGCGTTTCTGCGCCTGCACTGGGGCGGCGATCAGCGCAAGTTTCTGGCGTTCTTCATATTTCAAGCCGTGCTGACGGTGCTGTTCGCGTTGCCCTTCCTTGCCGTAGCGCAAAACCCTCGGCCGCCGGGTACAGCAGCCATGGTCATTGCAGCGGTGTTTTGGCTCAGCAGTTGGCTGGGCGAGAGCATCGCCGACCGGCAACTCGCTCGCTTTCGCGCCGATGTTGGCAACCGCGGCAAAACCTGTCGCGATGGGCTGTGGCATTACAGCAGACATCCCAACTATTTCTTCGAGTGGCTGCACTGGTTTGCGTACGTGATCCTGGCCATTGGGTCGCCGCTATTCTGGTTCAGTGTCGCTGGTCCAATACTGATGTTCGTTTCATTGCGCTACGTGACTGGCATTCCGTACGTCGAGGCGCAGTCCCTGCGCTCGCGCGGCGATGACTATCGCGATTACCAGCGCAGCACGAATGCGTTTTTTCCGTGGTGGCCGCGGACGCATTGAAACTGCCGCTGCGGGATAGAGCATCCCGCCGCATCAGTTTCAGTGGCCGCAGAGTGTCACCTAGCCCCTCCCCAGCCCTCCCCGCGTTTCGGGGAGGCAGTAGAGCTTCCGGCACCCTCGTGCCTTTACGCCAATGCCGAATGAGTCTGCCATGAGTACAACCCTCGAACGCCTGCGGCTGCTTAGTGGTCCGGACCCGCTGTTCACCGGAATCGGATTGGCCGAGCGTGGCTGGTTACCCGATCCGTTGCTGCGCCTGGGCATGCGCCGTCTGTGTGCCGAGCGCATGCGCCAGGAGTATGCCGGCGACTGGTTTGAGCGCCTGCGTCAGCGAGTGCACGAGCTACGCGCCAGTCCGATCGCCATTCACACCGACGCTGCAAATACCCAGCACTACGAAGTGCCAGCGCGCTTCTTCCAGCTGGCACTGGGCAACAAGCTGAAGTATTCCAGTTGCTACTACCCCACGGGGAGAGAAAGCCTGGATCAGGCCGAGATCGCCATGCTCGACCGCTACTTCGAATGCGGCCAACTCAGCGACGGGCAAACCATTCTGGAACTGGGCTGCGGCTGGGGCTCATTGACTCTGACCATGGCCGAACGCCTGCCCAACGCGCGGATTACGGCTGTGTCCAACTCACAGCCGCAGCGCGAGTTCATCCAAGCGCAGTGCCGCCTGCGCGGCTTTGCCAACGTGCAGGTAATTACCGACGACGTGAATCGTCTGCAGCTGGAACCGGCGCAGTTCGACCGCACCGTGTCGATCGAGATGCTCGAGCACATGCGCAACTACGAGACCCTGCTCGGACGCATTGCCAACTGGTTGAAGCCGGGCGGCAAACTGTTTGTACACATTTTCTGCCATCGCGAGCTGTGTTACCCGTTCGACACCGACGGCAACAACGACTGGATGGCACGGCATTTTTTTACCGGCGGGCTGATGCCATCGGCCGATACGTTGCTGTGGTTTCAGCGTGATCTGACCCTCGAAGAACAATGGCGCATCCCCGGCAGCCACTATCAACGCACCGCCAATCACTGGCTGGCCAACCAGGACGCACGCCGCGACGAAGTTATTGCTGTGCTCAGCGCCGCCTACGGCCCCGAGCGCGCACAACTGTGGCACCAGCGCTGGCGCATGTTCTGGATGGCCTGCGCGGAGCTGTTCGGCTATTGCGACGGCAGCGAATGGCTGATCGGCCACTACCGGTTCGTCAAACCCTGAATTAAAAAACGCGAGGGCGTGGCATGCTTGCGCCATGCCCTACCTCATTCATTCCGCGTTGGCGCGCTTTCTTGTTGCTCACCCGACATCGGACGCGCAATCCACAACCGCAGGACGCATCGTCGTTGCCTTCAGTGGCGGCCTCGACTCATCGGTACTGCTACATGCAATTGCGACTCTGCCAGACATCGAGCGCAGCGCCTTGCGTGCGGTGCATATCGATCACGGCCTGCATGAGCGCAGTCGCGACTGGTCCGCGCAATGCGCCGCGTTTGCGGCCAAGCTGTCTATCTCGTTTCAGACGGTAGGCGTGCAGGTCACCGGTGTCGCCGAATTCGGCCCCGAGGGTGCCGCGAGACGCGCACGCTACGCCGCGTTGGCCACCATTTTGCGATCCGGTGATTTGCTGCTCACCGCGCACCATGCTGACGATCAGGCTGAAACATTATTGCTGCGTGCCCTTCGTTCGGCGGGTCTCGAGGGCATGGCGGCGATGCGGCCAATGCGCCCGCTCGGTGCTGCGCAACTGGGCCGGCCGCTACTGGACACGCCACGCCACGAGATTCTCGGCTACGCGCAGCGTCATCAATTGCAGTGGATCGAAGACCCAAGCAATGCGGACCTGCGGCTCGACCGCAATTTTCTGCGTCACCAGGTGCTGCCGTTACTCGAATCGCGTTGGCCGCAGGCGCGGCGCGCGTTGGCCGATACCGCGCGCAATCTTCGCGCCGCCGAATCGGCCGCGCGCGCCGAGCTGGACCGGCGTGTTCAGACAGCGAGTGGCGGTGCGTCCGACCGGATCCGCATCATCGATGTGCAACGCTACCCGGACGAAGAAGCCGCGACGCTGATCCGTCACTGGCTGCTCGGATGCAACCTGCCGCCACCACCACCGCGCGTGCTCGCCGATTTGCTGAGCCAGCTCGCGCTCGCGCACACGGAGCGCAACGTCCGCATCTGCTGGCCCGGTGGAGAATTGCGTCGCTACCGCGGCGAACTCTACGCAATGCGTCCACAGAAGCATTGCATCGCAATGAATGCGCGCGAGTGGATACTGCCCAACACCCTTGAAATCGGTGAAGGCCGCCAGCTCAGCATTGACGGCAGCACGCCAGCGCGCAGATTGAGCGTGCGCTCGCGCCTCGGTGGCGAGTCAATATGCATTGCTGCAAACCGGCCCCGGCGCGAACTTCGTTTACTGTTCCAGGAGCACGGCATTCCGCCCTGGCAGCGCGATCGCCTTCCCTACATTTTTGATGGCGATCGGCTCATTGCCGTCGGCAGTGCATTTCTCGATTACGAATTCGATCAATGGCTGCAACAGCACGGCGCAATACTGGCCTACCGCGACGGTCTGTCCGACGAGCATTCGCCAATCGCATAGCAGAATCGACTACTCGCGCCTGTGAACGGATTTGCAGCGCGTCGCGATCCGCGCAAAACTCATCGAGCATTTCGCAACCCGCGGAGGAGCAAACAGCCATGGATCTGATCGTTCAGCATGATATTGACGCAACTCAATTCTTTGTCGTGGTCGAAGGTACGCGCTGCGTGTTGGACTACCAGCTGCAGGGAAAACGCATGTCGATCACGCACACTGGTGTGCCCGCCGCAGTGGGGGGGCGCGGTATCGCAGCAATGTTGACCCAGGCTGCGCTCAACCACGCGCGCGGCGCCGGGTGGAAAGTGGTGCCTGAGTGTTCGTACGCCGCCGAGTACATTCAGCGCCACCCCGAATACGCCGATCTGGTTTACCGGGGATAGCGACCCGCTTGGACGATGTCCTATCGGGTGGGCGCAAGGGTCCTCGTCGAGCTTCCCTACCGCAGCAGCGGCGCCAGGGTGCCCCACACATGCGCCAACAACATGGGCTGTGCCGCCGCGCTTGGGTGCAGGTTATCGTCAAGATAGTTGTTGCGATCGGCCGCAATCGGGTCCATGAGAAACTTCAGCAGGGGCAGTTGGTGGCGCGCGGCGAGTTCGCCGTACATGGCCTGAAAGGCTTCGGTGTAGTCAGGCCCGTAATTCGGCGGAATACGCATGCCGACCAGCAGCACCCGAGCGCCCGCCGCCTTGGAAGCGAGAATCATGCGTTCGAGATTGGCCTCGGCCACATCCAGTGGCAGTCCACGCAAACCATCATTGGCACCCAGTTCAATGATCACCAATTGCGGTCGATGCTGCTTGAGCTCGCCTTCAATACGCGAAGCGCCGCCAGCGGTGGTTTCTCCGCTGATGCTGGCGTTGACCACTTGCCAGGCGCGTTTTTCCTGTTCAAGCTTTCGCGCCAACAGGCTGACCCAGCCCTGTTCGACCTTGAGTCCATAGGCCGCGGACAGTGAGTCACCCATGACCAACAGGCTATGCGCCTTGTCCCCGGCACCCACTGACCCCACATCAATCAGCATGAGGATCAACGCAGCCGAGAGGGTGCGCAGCGTTTTGACAAAACCTTGTGGGTGGTTGCGAGACACTGTGTGCTTCCTGCGTTGATCACGCGATGTGAATGGGTGCGAACCGCCTGACTTCAAGTATCCCCGACGCAGGCCGTGTGCAAGGTGAACGAGGCACACGACCGATTTAACCCTCCAATACGCTCTGAACAGGTGAAATGCGCATGACCGACATGGCTGCAGAATCCGATCAAGACGTCGCGCTGACCCGCGTCGTGCTGCAAGCCAAGGGTCTGGGCAAGCGCGTGCCACTGACCGATCGGGAATTGATCATCCTTGACGACGTCAGCCTGGACATTGACGCTGGCGAAGCGGTGGCCATCGTTGGCGCTTCGGGCTCGGGCAAGTCCACCCTGCTCGGACTACTCGCCGGCCTGGATGTCCCCAGCAGCGGTGGCGTTACCTTGGCTGGCTCTGCGCTCAACGCGCTCGATGAAGACGGACGTGCGCGACTGCGCGGTCAAAAAGTAGGCTTTGTGTTCCAGAGTTTTCAACTGTTGCCGTCCTTGACCGCGCTGGAAAACGTGATGCTGCCGCTGGAGTTGAACGACAGCAGTGATGCCGAGCCGCGCGCGCGCGACATCCTGCAAAAAGTCGGGCTGGGCGAGCGGCTCAGTCATTACCCGCGTACGCTTTCCGGCGGAGAACAACAGCGTGTGGCATTGGCGCGCGCCTTCGTCACCGCACCGGCGGTGTTGTTCGCCGACGAGCCCACCGGAAATCTGGATACCGAAACCGGGGCGGCCATCATTGAAGTACTGTTTGATCTGAATCGTCAACTGGGCACCACGCTGGTGTTGGTAACCCACGACGAGAAGCTGGCCGCGCGCTGTGGGCGCATTCTTCGTCTGCGCGCCGGCCGCCTGGTGAGTCGTTGATGCGCATTCGGCCGAGGTCCTGGAGTCCGAGCTCCTGGAGTGCGACTTCATGGTTACCGATGTCGTGGCGCTTGCTGCGTCGCGACCTTGCCTCCGGTGAAATTCGCGTACTTCTGGCGGCATTGATTCTGGCGGTGACCGCGGTGACGGCAGTTGGCTTCATCACCGACCGCGCCGAAACCGGGCTGGCGCTGGAGGCCAATCGCCTGTTGGGCGGTGATGCGGTGCTGCGCGCTGATCAACCCATCGGTGCCGCACCGCGCGAGTTTGCCAAGCGCAACGGATTGCTCAGCACCGAGACCATGGGCTTTCCCAGCATGCTGCGCCATGGTGATCAGCTGAAACTCTCGGACATTCGCGCGCTCGGCGACGGCTATCCGCTGCGCGGTCGCTATCGTCTGCTGGCCGCAAATGGCGGGAGCGCGAACGCTGCCCAAGAGGTGGACGCCCAAGGCATTCCCGCCCGCGGCGAAATGTGGTTGTCGCGCGCCGGCGCACAGACACTCGGGGCCAAAGTCGGTGATGTGCTTAAACTCGGTGCGCTGGAGTTGCGCCTGAGCGCGCTGGTCACCCAGGAGCCCGACGCGGCGCTGAATTATTTCAGCGTTGCCCCGCATGTATTCGTGAATCTGCAAGACTTGCCCGGTACCGGGCTGGTCCAGGAAGGCAGTCGTATCGGCTACCGCTTCGTAGTCGCGGGGGATGCCGCTGCCGTAGCGCGATTCGCCGCAGCGATGAAGCAGGATCTCGGGCGCGGGCAGCGCCTGGAAACCATTTCCGACGCGCGGCCCGAAATCCGCTCGGCCCTGGATCGCGCGGACCGCTTTCTGGGATTGTCCGCCTTGCTCAGCGTGGTGCTGTCCGCAATTGCTGTGGCGATGGCGGCGCGACGCCATGCCGCGCGACACCTCGATGCTTGCGCCGTGATGCGCTGTCTGGGCGCGAGCCAGAACCGGATCGTCTCGATCTACATCGGCGAGCTGGTTTGGCTTGGCTTGATCGGCAGCGGCATCGGAATCGCTTTGGCTTTTGTATTGCAAAGCGTGCTGGGTAACTGGCTGGGGCGTGTCATGGCGCTGGACATCCCCCCCGCCGGGTGGACGCCGGCGCTCTCGGGCCTGATCGTTGGCTGCACCGTGTTGCTGGCGTTCGCCGTGCCACCGGTGCTGGCGCTGCGTCGGGTATCCGCGCTGCGTGTGCTACGCCGGGATTTGAGCATGGCCGAGCCGAGTGCTTGGCTGGCAGCGCTGGTCGGCCTGGCAGGGCTGGGCGCCCTACTCTGGTGGAAGGCCGGCTCACCGACATTGGCGACAGCGATGCTGGTGGGAATCGTCGCGACATTGCTGGTGCTGGCGATGCTGGCCGCCGTGTTGGTGTGGCTGCTGCGCCTGGTGCGTACGCGACTGCGCGGACCCTGGCGCTATGGGTTGGCCAATGTCGGTCGGCGCGCTGTCGCCAGCGCCGCGCAGATCGCCGCGCTCGGGCTGGGGTTGATGGTGATTCTGCTGCTGACCCTGGTGCGCACCGACCTGCTCGATCGATGGCAGCGCTCGTTGCCGACCGATGCGCCCAATCGTTTCATCATCAATGTACAACGCGAGCAAGTCGCGCCGGTGCAGGCGTTTCTGCAGCAGAAACTTCCCCATCAGGCGGGCGTGGCCCGTCCGCTGCTATACCCCATGATCCGCGCACGACTGATCGAAGTAAACGGCAAAGCCGTTACCGGTTCTGATTATCAAGTCAACGGCGATCGCGCCCAACGACTGGCCGAACGCGAGTTCAATCTGAGTGCCAGTGCCACTTATCGTCACAGCGACAATAAAATCGTGGCCGGCAACTGGTGGCCAGAATCGGGGCCTGCGAGCGCCGAAATTTCCGTCGAGCAAGGCCTGGCCGCGGCCTTGGGCTGGAAGCTCAATGACCGCGTCAGCTTTGACATTGCCGGACGCCGCTTCGACGCGCTCATCAGCAATCTGCGTGAAGTGGACTGGGAAAGTTTCCAACCGAATTTTTTCGTTGTCGCCTCGCCCGGGGTTCTGGATGATTATTCCGCGAGTTTCGTCACCGCTATTCGCGTGCCTGAGTCGACGCCACAACTCGGCAACGAACTGATCGAGCAGTTTCCCAATCTCTCCGTGATTGACATCGATGCCGTACTCAAACAGGTGCGCAACACCGCGGCGCAAGTGACCAGTGTGGTTGAATACGTATTCTACTTCACCCTGGTCGCCGGTTTGCTGGTGCTGCTGGCCGCCGTCAGTGCGACCCAGGATGAGCGTCTGCTCGAGGGCTCGGTGATGCGCGTGTTGGGCGCCAGCACACGCCAACTGCGCCTCGCCCATGCATCCGAATTTATCGCGATCGGTACCCTGGCTGGCGTCACCGCAGCGGTGGCCGCTACGGTGATTTCCGGTGTCATCGCCGAGCAGGTTTTCAGTCTGCCGTGGACCGCAAACTGGCCCGTGGCCCTGAGCGGCGCAGCCATCGGCATGCTGGCAGTGACCATCACCGGCCTGCTCGCCACACGCCGCATACTCAGCGCGCCGCCGAGCACGACACTACGCGCGCTGGCCTAAGCGACCCGGCGATCGAACTCTTCACCTCGTAAACAATATCGTCCCTTCTCCCGTGTCTCGGGAGAAGCTGCCGCAGGCGGATGAGGGGACGACGCCCCAATGCGCGCCTCGTGCACCATCCAGCGCACAGTGAGTTTGCTCTTAGGTATTGCCTTGCAACGTCACGCCACGTCGCACCACTCCCCGCACTCTGCTCTCGCCGAAGGTTTGCGAATTCGACTGGCTGCGTTCGACCCGGCATCAATGGAACATGAGCACCCGATTCTGCTGCAACCTTGCGGGACGCCGCAGATGCGGCGGCCCAGCGATTCGTTACAAATTGTCCGCGACCAGGGATTCGAATTGATCCCAGTGGGGTTCAGAGTAGAGTCTGCTTGGCTACTTTGCGAAAGCATTTCGTCGTGCCCGCAAACAACAAATCAGGGGATTTGGTGGCCAAGCTTCAAGCCACATGACGCATCGTTCGAATTCTTCACCAACTGCCGGGGCAGACCAATCATGAAAGCATTCTCACCCGCGCTCTTCGTTGTCGCGCTGTCGGCTCTGTTTACCCTCAGCGCCAACCGCGCCTCAGCCGACAGTGTTCCGGAAGTGCTGCACTACAAATTCAGCGGCACCGGCACCAGCGTGCCGAATCTTGCCAGTAGCCCGCCCGCCGGGACCGCCACAGCAACAATCTTGGGCGGGCTGACCCAGACCGGCATTGATCTGAATGTCGGCGGCGGCGGTAACTCGCTGCTGGGTTCTGGCAACGCCTCGACGACGGATTATCTCAACACCGGATGGGCGCCCAATCTTGGCACTGGGTCGTGGACGATCTCCATCGTCACTTCCAATATCACTGCTTCGACCACGCTGTTCTATATTTTCGGCGATACCGGCACCGCGAGCTTCCGCTGTTTCACCAATGGCGTTGCGGGACCCAACAACTGGTTACTGCGCGGCGCTGGTCTTACCGATGTATCGGTCCCCGGCGCGGCGACGGTTGCAACCCATCGAACCACCTTCGTTTACGACAACACCTTGGCCAATGTCAAAGCCTACCTCGACGGAGTTCTGGTCGCTACGGTAGCCCAAGGCGCAGTAAACCTCAGTGGCACCGGCCCTCTGAAGGTTATGGGCTACAGCACCAATGTCGGCGCCCCAGCCGGAGGGCTGATCGATGACTATCGCATCTACAGTCGCGCGCTATCGGATGTTGAAGTGCAGACCATCGATGCGAGGTCAATCGTGGCCGTCACCGGCAACGCAGTGACCATCGCCGATGGCGACAGCACTCCCGATCTCGCGGACCACACTGACTTTGGCGACGTGCTGGTAGTGGGCACCACAGTGGTCCGTACCTTCACCATTACCAACAATGGCAATGTTGATCTCACTCTCGGCACGGTCACGGTCGGTGGCACGGATGCGGCGGATTTCACCGTCACGGCGGCACCCAGCACGCCCGTGGCTGCGTTGGGCACCACCACGCTCCAGGTGACCTTCGATCCCAGCGTCAGCGGCCTACGCAGCGCCACACTGAGCTTCAGCAGCAACGACGCGAGCGCAGATCCGTTCGACTTCAGCATTCAGGGAACAGGGCTTCCGGACGACATCTTCGCAAACGGTTTTGAGGACTAGAACCGCGACCAAGTGCAGACGTGGATGGAGATTTGTTTCCAAGGGCGAAGGACGGAGGAGAACACTGGGCCCACGAGCCCCCTCCTTGCGTGCAGCACTGCACGACAGCTTTCATGCTGTTCGTCGTCAGCTCTGGCTGGAACTTGTTCGATCTCCGCTTTCTGTTCCGCAATCCACGCGCGCGTTGATTGTAGTTTGACCGCAGCCGACGCGTGCTGGTGCCCAGGGGCCACGGGGCTGCCGTGGGCAAGCGTCCTCGTGGATTCGGCAAAACCATCGTACGCGTCCATGCCGTTCCGGTCGTCGATACGATCGGCCGCGGGGCCACCAGGCAAACAACAGCACCAACAGCACCAACAGCACCAACAGCACCAACAGCACCAACAGCACCAACAGCACCAACAGCACCAACAATACATTTTCTGACGGTCGGGTCACTGCTATGGCACTACACCAGCCACATCTGTAGCGTGTATTTGAAGCCGATAGTGCAACGTTGGCAGTCGGCCGGTTGCAATGATCGGGCCTGCTGAAGACGGGATATGTTGAAAGCCAGAAGGTCGCGGTTACCGTTGACTCAGCGAATCAGCCACCTCATCCGCCGGATTGTGCTCCAAGGAACCTCTGAACAAGTTCGGAGCCGAGATAGCCCCCTGAGTCAGGGGGCGA
>JANMSL010000188.1:0-1767 GCA_031389245.1 Lysobacterales bacterium
GCCTCTGGCGCGATCACCCTGCCTTGATTCGCAATGGATTGGCTGATGTCCGCGCCCGCGATCGCCACCACGGTCCGCGCAGATCACTCGAATCCGTCAGCAAATTGTTGGTCGGGAATGACAGCCGGCAGCGGATACAGATGCCCCAGCATCGCGCGGCGCGCGTCTCCTGCGGGTAGCCCCAGGGTCGGACCCACCCCGACCAAATCAGAACCAACGCTGAGCACGCTGCCAGCGGCAACGGTGTCCATAGCGTGGGTGCCGCGCCATGTGGACCAGGACATGTTCATCGGCGCCGAGCCGCCGCACTCCGTGTCGCGCATCGCCAGCGCACTGGCGGTCTCGAGCCGGTTGTTGCGCGCGCTCAGTTGGGTCGAGAATGCAGACGGCAATGTACTCAGGCACGAGTGCCAGGCGTACGGCGCGGTGGTGCTGCGCATCAGGTTGTGGGTAACTCGGGTGCCCTGACTGGTGGGGTTGAATACGCCCCAACCGAACAGCATGCCGCCCTCCACCATGGTGTTGTGATGCACATCGTGGTCGCGCATAAAGCAGGTTTCCTGAAAGCACTGGATACCCAAACGCACGCCGCTGTTCACGAACAGGTTGTGATGGATATGGACCATCTCGGAATTGCTCTGCGCTGACACCTGGATGCCTTCGTTATTGGCGTTGGCCGGCGAAAATTCGATGTAGTTCTGGCGATAGGTATTGCGCTGCGAATTGTCTTTGTCGTGCAGACCGCCGCTGGTTGCACCGAGACGGAGCTGATTGTTTTCGATCAGCGAGTCGCCAGCGTCAAACAGTGTCGTCGCATAAGCACCGGCACTGCTCATGACAAACGGACCAAAATCGTTGTCCTGGATCAGCAGCCGATGTCGGGTCAGCGGCGGTCCATCGCCAAAACCATGGATAAAGGCCGGGTTGTCCATAGCTACCAGCCCTTCGCGACCATCCAGAAAACGCGCATGTCGAACCACCAGGCCAGATTTGCTGGGGTCGCTGAGCAGTCCATGTTGCTGCACGCGAGTGAAGTCGATACCTTCAAATCTCGCCGCGGGTGGCAGATCGATCCGCACATCGATGGACCCGGCATAGCCGAGATCGAACACGGCCACTTCGTCGGGATAGGCGATGAACTGTTTTGCGTTCGCGTCACCGACGCCAAACCCGCCGGTGGCGTAGCTGCCCTTGCGCAATGTTATGAGCTGATTGGAGCTGGTACGTGCCAGTGCGTAGGCCACTGTTCGATACGGCAGCGCGCGACTTCCATGCGCAGGATCATCAACACCCGTAGGCGCCACAAAGACGAATCGGTTCGCCGCGACGTCGATCAAAAACGTGTGCTGCAATACTTTCTGCGGACTGCCGCTGTCGCGAATTTCCAACGTTATGCCGTAGCTGCCTTCCGTTGCCGGAACGAAACGCAGGCTCCCAGTGCGGAAGTCAAGAGCGATCGTCGCCAAGTTTTGCGGCATGCCATTGAAAGTCACGCCCTGCACTCGAAACTCGTAGGGGAATATTCCGCCGATCACGCCGGGCCGGCTTTCATACACGATGCCCGGATAAGCTGCCGGGCGCATCGCAGACGCTCCGAGCAACACACTCAGCGGCGCGTTTGGCAGAGTCAGCGGCATGATTAGAGTCGGTACGCTCACAAATCGACAGCGCACGAAAACCGGCGCGGAATCAGCCGGCACGACTGACGGGGCCAATTCGGAAATCGCGCACTGCTGTCCCGGCGGCTGACTCATCAGCTGCAGGTCG
>JANMSL010000191.1:0-2656 GCA_031389245.1 Lysobacterales bacterium
TGCGCCGGATCGCGTCCAGCTCGTGTGTTGCTCCCCATCCGGTGTAGGCCACCGACAGACCGCTACTGCCCTGTATCGAAAGTATCGGACCGTTGTTGCGTCGTGGCACCAACAGGCTAAGCCCGCCATTGGTATAGCCGATGCTGGGTTCGCGCTTTGCATTGTCGGCGATGCCATCAAGTTGATTGACGTAGTAGCTCTGGAACACCCACTGCAACGGTTCCTCCACGCCTTTGTAGACGGTGGCGGTGGGTACCCCAAAGGTGTTGAAGCGCAGTGGCTCTTGATAAGTGTCGGCCACATCCAACGGATTGGTGGTCAGTCCCCAGCAGAATTTCTCGGTGCAACCGAGCAGGATTGACGGCGCACCAGGAGGCGTTAGACCAGAGACATTCATCGGCGTCGCGTAGCGGCTGTCGGTGGATACGATATGCGCTTCGTGCATGATTGCCGGCATGTCCAACGAGAGATGAGGATCATTGGCGAGAATGGGTTTGCCGGATACGGTCTCATCACCCGAAACCACCCACCAGTTGCTACCGCCGCGATTTTCGCGCGGGCGCAAGGTGGGTGCGATCCACGGGTTGTTCTCGATCTTGCTGCGCACATCTTGTGCCAGAGCCATCATCTCGGCAGTGACCAACGGTACGTCTTCACTGAGTGACTTGGCCGCAGCGTCGACGCTTTGCACCGAGGGCACAAAGTTACTGATCGATACGCGATTGTCAAAGGGCTGCACGCGATGCGTGTCCTCGAAAAACAGCGCCTGCCCATTGAAGCCGCCGGCTGCACCGGCTTGCTGATAAGCACCCAGGCGAAGCGTGTAATCGATATCCAGATCAAAACTGAGCTGGAACGCGAGGATCTTGCCAATTACCAGCGAGTCGACCGGTGCCCAGGGTTCGAATTGCGTCAATTCCAATGCGCCATACTCCGCCGGCAAAGCGTGCGTGCGCACGTAGAAATTCACCCCGGCGGCGTAGGACTTGAGTTGGCCGCGCAATTCCGCGTCAACGGCACTCCAGGTAGATTGCGCCGCACGGCGTAGTCCCAGCGTGCGCAATTGCACATCATTGGCCAGTGCTGCCGAGCCCACCAGCTCAGCCAGCGTTCCACTCGCAGCGCGGCGCGTGTAATCCATCTGGAACAGGCGGTCGCGCGCATGCACGTAGCCCAGCAGATAGGCAGCATCATAGTCATTGGCAGCCCGAATCAGCGGCACGCCCGCTGCATCGATATCAAGAATGGCCGGAGCGCGCAGCCCGTCGGCAACGATGGTCTGGGACACTGCCGGTGCAGCGGCGAAGGCAGCCGCAATGGCGACAAACAGTGCTGATAGACGCGATACACGCGTGACATTGCCAGGATTCATGGTTCCCTCCCAATACCGATTATTCGGTCGGAGGATTATGCACTGCCCACGCAACCAAAGTGGGTGCAGTGCACCATCGGATGACGCTGCGACAAGCCATACGCGAAAATCCCGCGGTCGTCGGAACTATTGCAACAGACCACGCCCAGGCTTGAGAGCCGCGGCCGCAGCCACGCTCCCAAGACCGCTCTCGCAATAATATGCGCTCAAGCTTCCGGTGACTCCGGCTTCAACAGGTCTTCGATCTTGCGACTCATACTCGAATAGGTGAACGGCGACAGGGAGTAGAGCCAACCATTGAAGCGCGCGTTCAGGTCGCGGACTTCCTGTTCCAGCTTCTGCATGCGCTCGGTCCGGTCTTTGTTCGCGTCGCTCATCGCCAGTGGTTTGGTGGGCGGTGGCGGAATCTCTACAGTTTCCTTGCCTTCTACCGCAGACTGATTGGCCGCGGCGTCTGCCTGCGCCTTCTTGGCAGACTCGTAATCCACGCGTGCCTGCTCCTGCTGTTGCAAGATATTGGCTGCCGCAATCACCGGGTCGATCTCCGCCGCAAAACTCACCCAGTTCTTGTCATCCAGGTTTCGCGCCAGCGCGGTTACCACCAGACCATCAAAGGTTTGATAACGCACTTTGATGGTCGCATTGTCCGCGCTCACTTCGTCGGCAGACGCTTTCCTCACATCCTCGAAGCGCAGACCGGACAGCACGGCAGCCAAACCATTGCCCTCGAATGCCGAATTCAACTCGCGACCTTTAGGCACATTGTCGACCTGAAAATTGGCGTCGACGGGGGTCGCCTTGTGCGCCACAAGCTGGCTGTCGGCCACATCGATCTGGACGCGCTGAATGCGCGCGGACGGTAGGTCGATCAGCGCTTTCTGCAACCAGTTGGCAGGCAACTTCTCAGGCGTCAAGGTGCCCTTGGCAAGCCAAGTCTGGGTCTCGTCATTGCGTCGGACGAACGTGCCGGAACCACCCTGTCCGCTGAAATTGCCGACGATGAGCTTGAGCGGTGTCTTGAGTCCCTCGATTTCGATACGCTGGCCCTTCGCAGTCGGTGCACTGACGTTTTCAACGCCCAGCTTTACGTACAAGGCTTCGGTTGAGGTCTTCGCTTCAAGCAGTGTGGAATCGGCAAGGCGCAGCAAGTACTCACGCACTTTCTCGATGTCCGCCGGATACCCGTCGCGCTCGGCCACGGTCCAGCCCGTCTCGGTTTTGTCCAAAGTAACCAGCGTCTTGTCGCCCGCAGCGACAACGCGCAATTGAGTAAGCGTATTGATC
>JANMSL010000199.1:0-4182 GCA_031389245.1 Lysobacterales bacterium
ACTAGCCAAAGCCGAAAAGCTCAAGCGCTCTGATTACGATCAATTCGTCAAACTGCTTGATACGATCGATGCTGAGCGCGCCAGTCTCACGACTTCACAGCTCGATCATCTGACTTATCTGCGGGCGTGGGAGCACTCCTACGCCGGTAGACTCGAACTCGCTATCCCCGAATTCAAAGCGTTAATCGCGCGCCCAATCGATCCAATTCTACGTTCCAGAGCCATTGCCACTTTGGTCAACGCACTCACGGTCGGGCGTCGCTACGACGAGAGCTTCCGCTACCTCACCGAGCTGCTGGACCAGCTACCCCAAATTTCGGACAAAGACGTTCGCTCCCAGGCGTTAGGCGTCGCCGCATTGCTCCACAATCAAGTCGGACAGTACGACCTCAGTCTCGGTTACTCCGAGCGCATGCTCAATGAGAGTACGACTCCTTGGGTCCTTTGCGGAGCCGCTCAATTCAAGTTCGATTCGCTGCTGAAGAGTGGCCGACTCAAAGAGGTCACGCCTGAACTGGAGTCGTGGGTGCAGCGCTGTATCGACAGCAGAGAATTCGGGTTCGCCAATTTCATGCGGACCTATCTCGCCAGATTGCACGTCGCCAACAATCGCAATGATGCAGCGATCAAACTATTGCTCAAGAACCGAGAAGAAGCAGAGAGAACGCGTTATCCGCGATTGATTTCTGAATTCGATTCACTGCTTGCGAGCACCTACTGGCGTGAGGGAGATGCTGTAAATGCGCGACGTCATGCCCTGAGCGCTATCGAAAATGGCGCAGCTAACGAATTCACACCGCCTCTGGTCGACGCGTACCGCGTGCTGTTTCAACTTTCAGAACAACAGGCCAACCACCAACAAGCCCTCGACTACCACAAGAAATACATGGCCGCCGACAAGGCCTATCTCGACGATGTCAGCGCCCGCCAGCTTGCGTTCCAGATGGCGCAGCACCAGGCGGTAGCCAGCAAGCTGCAGATCGAATCGTTGAACCAGCAGAATCAGGTTTTGCAGCTGAAGCAGGATCTGGCGGCCAAGGCGGCACAGAACACGCGCCTGGTTTTTACCTTGCTGCTGGGGTTTCTGGCGTTCATCGGGCTATGGGCATACAAGACCAAGCGTTCGCAGATGCATTTCATGCGCCAGGCGCAGCATGATGGCCTGACTGGCATCTTTATCCGGCATCATTTCATGCGACTGTCAGAGGCCGCGTTGGATAACGCGCGGCGTACTCATGGCAAGGCCAGCGTGGTGATCATCGACCTGGATCATTTCAAGATCATCAACGATGCGCATGGTCATGCCGCGGGCGACACTGTGCTCAAGCAGGCGGTGACTGCCTGCCGCGCGCTGCTCGGCCCCGGCGATATCTTCGGTCGCCTCGGCGGCGAGGAATTCGGCTTGATGCTGCCGAATCGCGATGCCGCTGCGGCGGCAGAACTTGCCGAAAAATGTCGGCTGGCCATCGCCGAAACCGATACCGGCGACGGCCGCGACGAGTTCCCGATCACCGCCAGTTTCGGCCTTACCAGCAGCGACGTCTCCGGCTTCAAGCTGCAGCAGATGATGGCGAACGCCGACTCCGCTCTGTATCAAGCCAAACGCCGCGGCCGCAACCGCGTCGAAATCTACAAAGGTGGCCCGGTGCATCCCGGACCGGATGCGAAGCACTTCAGCACGACGCATTGAATCTTCCGGCGTCGACTGCCGGATGAAGCCAGAAGTTGGCGTTGTGCTGTGCCTGGATCGCGCGCGACACAACTGAAGCAATAGAAGCGCGACCGCTGCGCCCGAGACATAAGCATCGGAGCGCGGTGGCCACTACCGTCTACGCGATCGTGACCGGCACACGACGAAGCGCTCACTCTTTGCGATTAGTACAACCCCGCATTAGTGGGCGATACTGGGCGCATGTACGCCATTGCCCATCCCCGCTGGGGCGTTGTCTGCCTGCTGTTGGTAAGCATCATATGCACGCCTGTGCGCGCCGATACGATCTCGGCGACGGCGCAGAGCGAGATGCAGATCGTGTTAGCCGACAAGACCGGGCCTGACGCCCAGTACCGCAAGCTGGATACGGGACTGCGCTTTGCGCTGCAGCGCCTGCGTGGCAGCGGCGCAGCCGCGCAACTGCCGAGACTGCGTGTGCTTGCCCCGGATGCACGCGGGCGACTGCAGGTGGACATCGGCCTGCATGATGCGGCCGCATCGCCTGACCTGTTGGCGTGGTTGGTTGCGCGGCCCGCTGCGCAACTGGTGTCTGCGACCGGCAGCGAACTGCGCGCCTGGTTGCACTGGCAGGATGTAGCAGCGATCGCCCGTTTCGATTCGGTCAGGAGCGTGCGACGGGCGATGCCCGCGCTCAACTCAAGCACGCCAGCTGCCCATCGATCGCGGGTTGAGCGGATGCTGCCCAAGGCGCTGAACATCAGCGCGGGCGTAGGCGCGCATCGTGTTGACGTGGCACGCGCGGCGCTGGGCTTGACCGGACTTGGACAGAAAATTTGCGTGCTTTCCGACAGCGTCGACCATCTCGGAGCGGCCCAGTCCAGCGGCGACATCCTGCTGAATGTGGAGATACTGCCCGGGCAATCAGGATTGGGCGAGGGCTTCCTCGGCGAGGGCACCGCGATGCTGGAGATCGTGCATGACCTGGCACCGGATGCCCGTCTGGGTTTCGCCACTGCCTTCACCGGCGTTGCCCGCTTTGCGCAAAACATACGCGATCTGCGATTCGTTGCCGGCTGTCAGGTTTTGGTCGATGACACGTTCTATTTCAACGAATCGCCGTTCCAGGACGGGCCGATTGCGCAGGCGGTGAATGCGGTCATTGCCGATGGCGCGCTCTACTTCGCGGCCGCCGGCAATGAGGGCAATGCCGCCAATGGTGCATCGAGTGTGTACCAGGGCAATTTCGCCGATGGCGGCGTGTTGCCGGCATTGCCCGCAGGCCGCGTCAATCAATTCAGCGTGGCCGGCATTGGCAGCAGCAATCAGGTGCGCGTGCTGGCGAACGGATTCGCCGCGGCCCTGTTCTGGTCCGATCCACTCGGCGCTTCCGGCAACGACTACGACGTTTTCGTCCTGAGCCCGGACCTGCAGCATGTGCTGGATGCCAGCACCGAACTGCAGGATGGCGATGACGATCCGTTCGAGATCACCGGATTGATTTTTCCTGAAGACCGCATTGTGGTGTGGAAAGCAGGTGCTGCCGCGCCGCGCTTCTTGCATCTGAACGGGCTGCGGGGAAGCTTCAATCTGGGCACCGACGGACAAACCAAGGGCCACAATGCGGCAGTTGAGGCGTTCAGTGTCGCAGCGGTCGATGTCTTCACCGCGGCAGGCGGTGCGTTCACCGGCGGTGCGGCCAACCCGGTGGAGTTTTTCAGTTCCGATGGACCGCGAAAAATGTTCTATCAGGCAAACGGAACGCTGCTCAATCCCGGCAATCCCAGCCTGCTTGCCGATGGCGGAGTGCTGCGCGTCAAACCCGATATCGCTGCTGCCGATGGCGTCGCCACGGCAACGCCCGGGTTCTCTCAGTTCTTCGGAACCTCGGCAGCGGCGCCGCACGCCGCAGCAATTGCTGCGCTGCTGCGCCAGGCCGCGCCCAGCGCTACGCCGACACAGATACGTACCGCGTTGACTGGCTCCGCATTGGATATCGAGGCACCCGGCGCGGACGCGCTCAGTGGTGCCGGAATCGTGATGGCAGATGCGGCGCTTGCGGCAATTGGCGCGGTACCAGCGGCGCGACTGCAACGCAGCGACTTCGTGCTCAGCGCCGTCGATGGGGATAATGATGTGGTCGCCGAGCCCGGTGAGACCTTGGATCTGGCGGTACGCCTGAACAATACTGGCGCTGCCCTCGCCAGCGGCATCACCTTGACGCTGAGTTCGCCTACGGCGGGCGTGGAAGTGCTGCGAGTCACCACTGCCTATCCCGACCTCGCGCCAAACACCTTCGCTTTCGGCACGCAGAAGTTTCGAATACGCCTCGCGCCCGCGTTTCCCTGCGGCGCTGAGATCCAATTGCAGCTGCAGGCGAGCTTCGGCGGCGGCTCACCTGGCATTGCGACGCTGGCGTTGGCAGCAATCACCTTGCCGGTGGGCAGCGCTGGTGTGCCCTTCGAGCAGGTCTATGCGGGCAGCGCGGTACCCATTCCCGATGGCGACCTGCT
>JANMSL010000240.1:0-4979 GCA_031389245.1 Lysobacterales bacterium
GGCACGGTTCATTTGATCGACGACACACTGAGCTTTCCCAACGGTATCGCGCTCTCACCCGACGAGCGTACGCTGTACGTCTCCAACTCCGATCCCAATCGGCCGATATGGATGGCCTACGCACTCGATGTTGCAGGACGCGTCATCGACAGGCGCGTTTTTTCTGACGCGTCAGATCTCGTCGCAGAAGGCAGGCCCGGCCTGCCCGATGGCATGGCCGTCGCAGCCGATGGTCGTCTGTTCGCGACCGGACCCGGCGGCGTGATCGTCTTCAACGCCGATGGCAAGCGTCTCGGCCGCATCGAAACCGGCAGCGCGATCTCCAACTGCGCCTTCGGCGACAATGGTCGCTCGCTCTACATGAGCTCGCATACTTTCGTTGCGCGCGTTCCGCTGGCGAAAACCGCGATTTCCTCCGCTGCCCAACCGCGGAAGCCTGCTTCGACACCCTCGGTCAGGGATCCGGATTTCTGGCCAACCCCGATGATGGATTCCGAGCCACCAGAATTACCGGAGTTCATCCGTGAACGCGCGGTACTGGTTTTTTCGAAGACCAACGGCTTCCGCGACAGCGAACAGAACAAAGCAGCCAATGCCGCACTCATCGCCATTGCGGATGCGAAGAATTGGGATGCGTACGCGAGCGAGAACGCCGCCGTATTCAATCCAGAGGCGCTTGCCCAATTCGACGCCATCGTATTGAGCAGCACCAGCGGCAACATCTTCACCTCTGCGCAGCGCGAAGCATTTCGCCAATGGCTGGAACAGGGCGGCGGCCTGGTCGCATTGCACGGCGCTGGCGGCGACCACCACTATGACTGGGACTGGTATGTCGATGTCGTGCTTGGCGCGCAATTCATCGCCCATACCTCGACGCCGGAACAATTTCAGCTGGCTACAGTGTTGATCGATGCCATCGAACATCCCGCGACACGATCGTTGCCTTCACATTGGCGACGCGAAGATGAGTGGTACGCCTTCGACCGCGTGCCTTCGGGCTACGCTACGCGGATCCTGGCACGCCTCGACGAAAGCAGTTATCGCCCCGCGCCCGCACAGCGCATGGGTGACCATCCCGTGATCTGGACGCGGTGCATCGGGCGCGGCCGAGTCTTCTACTCTGCGCTTGGGCACAAGCCTGAAACCTATTCCGAGCCACTTCACGTGCAGATGATCGATGACGCACTGGGCTGGGCAGTCAAGGCGCGGCGTGACGGTTGCGATTGAAGCAAGCCGTCTCGGCCTGCATTTCGACCGAGGCTAAAATGTCACTTGGCTGAGCACAGTCCTGCTGGTTCCAAACAGAGGGTCCAGCACTGCTGTTGAGCGCCTTTCGGTCGCAGACGCGGGTCCCGACCCGCGACGTTTGTGGGTTGATTAGCAGGTGAACGTCGACTACGGCGAATTTTGAAGTTGCTATGCCGTCATTTCTGCTGCGATGCATGATGACAGCGCTGGACAATGGTGATATTTCGTGTCGCGAGAATGTTGATAGCGCTACCAGCCAACACCGCGGGGTGGTGTTCAGGCAAGGGTTGCGCCATCAACTTCGGGACCAACAGCAGCAGTCACGAGTGGTAGCGGGTGTGTTGTTTCGACGGACGACCGTTACCAGGCCCGGCAGAAGGGTACGGGCGCGCGGTTCGCCAGGTGCGTCAAAAGGCGGGCCGCGACCCGCAGGTGCCCCAGGAGGATGGGGCGATCACATTCATCGACGAGTTGGGGAGTAACCAGATGAAGCCTTACAGGTGTCGGTGCGTCGCACCAACGACCATTCCAGTGCGAACGCCATCCGCAGCAAACGCATGGCTCCCAGTGACGAGGACATTTCAATGAACCAGAAACTAAAGCGATTCAAATCTCGTGCGCTGTTCACCATCGTCGGCGGCGTGCTGGTGATCAACCCCTTGTTCGCCCAAGACAAAGCGGATCCGGATGAGGCGAAGTTGTTGGAGGAGGTGGTCGTCACCGGCATACGCAACAGCCTCGAAGACTCGATGTCCATCAAGCGTGAGGCCGTAGGCGTCGTCGACGCGATCAGCGCCGAGGACATCGGCAAGTTCCCCGACACCAACCTGGCTGAGTCCCTGCAACGCATTACCGGTATCTCGATCGAGCGCCGCGACGGTGAAGGTGCGCAAGTGACCGCGCGTGGCTTCGGTCCGCAGTTCAACATGGTGACCCTCAACGGACGCCAGATCCCTGGCGCGGATGCCTTCGGTGCGCCTGGCCAGGTGCCGATCGGCGGCGTCGATTCGGGCACACGTGCGTTCAATTTCGCCCAGCTTGCAGCCGAGTCAGTCAGCGGTATCGAGGTCCACAAGACCGGCCAGGCTTCTGTGCCAAGCGGCGGTATTGGCGCCACCATCAACATCCTGACCGGCCGTCCGTTCGACCACGATGGACTGATCATCAGCGGTGGTGGCAAAGCCGTGTCCGATTCGTCGCAGCCATTTGATGACGACATCACGCCCGAGCTCTCGGGCATCTTCAGCTACGCCGACCCCGACAAGACCTGGGGCGTGGGTTTGAGCGCCAGCTTCCAGCAGCGCCACGGCGGTTCGATCCAGGCCACCGAGAACGCCTGGAACATCCAGCGCTGGACCGGCACGGATCCCGCGTTGCGTGCGGGCGCGCAAGTCGTCAATGCACCGGCGATCGGCCAGCTCTACGGCATCCCCAACGACATTCGCTACGCCTTCGCCGATTTCGAGCGCGAGCGTGTCAATGCCCAGGGCGTTCTGCAGTTCGCGCCAGGTGACTCTCTGACCTTCACCCTCGACTACACCTATTCGACCAACGAGATCGTTGAGGACCGCGGCGAGCAGACCATGTGGCTGCAGCGCGGCAACTCTTTCACAAACCTGGAGTTCGACACCGGTAACGCGGTCGCCACGCCGATCTATCTGCGCGAAATTGCCGGCGGCGGCAAAGACTTCGGCTTCGAGCAGCAGCACAACGAACAGAAGTACGGGCTCAACTCGATCGGTTTCAACGCCGACTGGCTTGTCACCGATAGCTTCACGTTGACCTTCGATGCACACAACACGACATCGAAGAGCCGTCCGAACGATCCGATCACCGGCGGCAGCGCGACCTACTTCAGCCTCGCCGGCACTGCGACCAACTGCGCCACCGGCACCTTCTGCGGCGGCGACTGGGCGCAGGAGATGTGGTTCAACAACGGTCTTCCAATCGCGGCGCGCACCTTCTATCCGAGCACCCAGGCGGCACTGTCCAACACCGGCGGCCTGGTGAATCCGGATTTCCCGGGTGGACAGCTTGGCTCGCAGGTTCGGCGCATCTATGCCCAGTCGCAAGAGACCGAAGTCACGCAGGGTCGTATCGATGGCAAGCTCGACTTCGACAATGGCCGTTTCCAGTTCGGCGTCAATACTGCAGAAGTCTCCATGACGCGGCAGAATGCGACCGAGAACTACGGGGCGCTGGGCGACTGGGGTGTGGCTAATGCCGGTAACGAGCCGGGCATGGTGGCGCTGATGAGTCCGTTCAGCATGATCGGACTGTTCAACGACTACAACACCGCTGGCGCTCCAGGTGGGGCCTGGCGCGGCAATGCCAGTGAACTCGCGCTATGGGCAGCGGGGGAGTATGGCGTCGATACGTCCGCCAGCACTCAGCTGGCGGCCGACAACCGCATCGATGAAGATACCGAGTCGGTTTACTTCCAGGTAGACGTGAGTGGTGAGCTGGGCAGCATGGCGACGTATACGCGTGCCGGCATACGCTACGAGCGGACCGACCTGGTCTCGACCTCGGCAGTGGCGATTCCAAACGCAATTTCATGGCTGTCCAACAACGACTTCCGCATCCTGCGTTCGACTGACGTGGCACCCTTCAGCGAAAGGGCGAGCTACAGCCATGTGCTGCCGAATCTCGACTTCAGCATCGACTTCGCCGAAGACCTCAAGGGCCGTGCGTCTTTCAGCCAGACCATCGCACGCGCACCATACGGAAACCTGTATGCCGGCCCGAATCCGAACCAGCCCACCGGTTCGATCCTGGTCAATCCGTCCACGCGCGCGTCCGGCGATGCACAGACACCGTCGTTGGAGCCGCTGGAATCCGACAACCTCGATCTGGCTTTGGAGTGGTACTTCGAAGATGCGAGCTACGTGTCGGTGACGTACTGGAACAAGCGAGTCGACAACTTCGTCGGCAACACCGTGGTCCGCGAAAACCTTTATGGTCTCCGGGACCCGACTTCCGGCCCGGATGCACAGGCGGCACTGAACTTCCTGCTCAGCGATGCGTGCAGGGCCCAGGTCACGGCGGCGGGCAACAACCTGGATTCGGGCTGTTCGGCAAACGACACGGCGTTGTTCACTGCACTGGCGATGCTGCGCAATGCAGGACCAACCGGTGGCTTGGCAGCGTACAACGGCAGCTCGGCGCAGGTGATTGCGATGGAGCTGGCCTACGACTTGGCTGGCGAGGCGGATGACCCACTGTACATGTTTGACGTCAACCGTCCGATCAACCAGAACAAGGCCAAGCTGCACGGTTGGGAAGTCGGCGGCCAGTACTTCTTCGGTGATTCGGGCTTCGGCGTGCTTGCCAACTACACCATCGTCAATGGCGACGTCGGTTTCGACAATACGATTCTGGAGAGCGATCAGTTCGCGCTGCTGGGTCTGAGCGACACCGCCAACGCCATGTTCATGTACGAGAAGTACGGCTGGTCAGCGCGTCTGGCTTGGAACTGGCGTGACGAGTACCTGATTGCGACGAACCAGAACGGCTCCAATCGCAATCCGTACTACGTTGAAGAGTTCCATCAGTGGGATTTGAGCGTGAATTACGCGATCAACGAGGCGCTGTCGGCCGGCTTTGAGGCAATCAACCTCACCGGCGAGGACATTCGCTGGCACGATCGTTCTGAAAATCAGATCATCCGCTTGCTGGACCAGAGCCCGCGCTACAGCTTGGGCATACGCTATAAGTTCTAAATTTCCTGC
>JANMSL010000268.1:0-15906 GCA_031389245.1 Lysobacterales bacterium
TTGATCAGCGCACGAACGATCAGTTCACGAAGAGTGCAATCAGGATGATGATCGGAATCGGAATGCCGAGAAAAAACAAAAGTATGGAACGCATGATTTGTCTCCTTAGTGAAAGTGAAAATTTAGGCGTCGCGCTGCCGACCGCCGAAAGTGGCCGAAAGGCTGGCGACGAAAGCACCGATCAGCAACGATATGAACAACCACAGCGCGGTGTAGGCGGATGCTTTGCGCGCTTTGTCCGCGGCTTCTTTCGCGGACGCTTCCGCATCATTTAATTCGGTGCGAACACGCGTGAACGTATCGCTGACACGCCGCTCAGCGTCCTGCTGGCTGATGCCCGTGCGCCTTGCAATTACCAGACCAAGGTAACGAACATCGTCGGCCGGCAGCGTCCCGGAGCTGAGTGACTTCACGAATATGCGGGTCACCTCAGATGGCGACGCAGTAATGGACGGCTCTGAGATCGCAGCGCTGGCCGCTGCGTCTGCAACGGCATCGAGGGCGCTGGTCTGGGCACTGTAGTCATTTCGGAAAAGCGTATCGATGAAGTATCCCATCTGACCGGGCCCGCTCTGAGCGTTATCCGAATCTGAACCTTGTGCGGCATTGCCCACTGCGGCTGCGGTGGCCGCGGTGGCCACGCTGCCCGCGACCGATGTACCGGCCTGAATGCCACCGCTGACAATCGAGCCAATCACTGAAGTGAGTAATGCGGCGGTGGCAAGTGACGCAACGGCCCATGCCAGAAAGCCATGGACAGTGTCGCGGAAGTGCACCTCATCGGTATGCACACCCAGCCAGCGCGTTCGCAGTCGGCCGGCAAGATAGCCACCCAGACCGGAAGCAACCAAAGCGGTGAACGTCACCCAGAGAATAGTCGACACCCCAAGCGCCTTGGCGCTGACACCACTGTGTGCCCACGGCGAGACCGAAGACAGGCCCAGGCCGGTACCGAGTATCAACAAGATCAACGACATTGCAGCGGCTCCAGCTGCGCCGGCCAAAATAGCACCCCATGAAACGGCGCTGGCTGAGTGGGTTGGAACCGCTGCCGCATCGTGGTTCAGGTCAAGCGTCGGACGTTCCATTGCAGTAATCATGCTCACCTCTATTTGTATATTTGAGTTCGTTCGAAAAATGAGTGGGTGCGTTGAATCAGTTCGACTGCCGACCGAGGCCAGCCGCAAAAGTAAGTGAATATTCGCCCTCGTTCACCGCAGCGTCAGTGCGCTGTCGAACACAGGTCATCGCGATTGGACAGAGTGTCGACCCATCGCCGCGCAGCAAGACATCGACTTGAAGTCCGGATCGGCTTCTGCCGCGAATGCGCGCGCGTGGTGCGGAGACAGTCAACGCTTGGCGTCGCCGTTGCGTGCCCGCGATTGCGTCAGTTTCTTTTCAGCCGGTTGAAGTTGAAGAGCCCGGCGCATGGATGGCGCTTGCCCAGCAAGGAGTCACGCAGCAGCTCCGCGCCGATCAGGCTGTAAGTGATGCCATTGCCGCCGTAGGCCATGGCGAAGTGCACGCGTGGACCGTGTTGCTCGTGGGTTCCGAAGAAGGGCAACCCGTCCTCCGTTTCGGCAAAGGTGCCGGCCCAGGCAAACGCGATTTTGATCGGCAAATCCGGGAACAGTTCGTTAATGCGATTGAGCAACTTGTTGGCTTTGCCCGCGACACGCGCGTCGCGGCGCAGCGGTATGTCGAAGCTATCGTCCTCGCCACCGACCAGCACACGCCCGTCGGCGGTGCGACGGGCGTAAAGATATGGGCGCGCCGATTCCCACACCAAGGTATTTTGCAACGGCCCCAGTGTTCCCGGCAACGGCTCACTGACAAACGCATAACTACTGCGATTTCTGGCTACGCGCTGCTCCAGCCAGTTTTGGCACTCATAACCGGCGGCGAAGATCAGCTGCTTGCAACGAATAGAAATGTCTTGGTCGGTGGTTACGCGAATGCCGCCGCGCACGGGTTCGAAGCGCGCCAATGCAGTGCGCGCATGCACACGTCCACCGCGAGATTCCACGCGACCCAGCAGGCGATGCGCGAACTGGTACGGATCGGTTTCGGCCGCGACGGAGGTCAACAGTCCGACCGGCGCATTGATGCCGAAGCGCGTGCTGAGTGCCGCACGATCCAGAACCTGCAGCTTGAAACCGTTGGCCTGGCGCAGCGCGCCTTCTCGTTCCAATCGACGCTTGTGATACCAGCGGCTGGCGATGTACAGGCTCTGCATCGGCTGAAAGTCGATGCCGCGCAGGGTCTTTGCCAGTGTGCGCAAGCTTCCGACGGCACGCTCGCAGGACTTGTATGCCAGCAACGCATCGCGCTCGCCAAAACGTTCGCGCAGCTCTTGCATCTCAGTGTCGATCTCGTATTGCAGGAGGGCAGTGCTGGCAGACGTGCTGCCCCAGCCAGCCTCACGGCTATCGATCACGCAGACGCTCATGCCGGCGCGCGTCAAATGGTCTGCGATCAACGCACCGGTGATGCCCGCGCCGACGACCAGCGCGTCGCACTCGATCGGCTCGTGCAATCGTGGGAAGGCATGCAGCAGCCCATTCTTGATCACCCAAAATGGTGATCCGCTGCTCAAGTCCATGAGCGCACCCGACTGGTTGACTGGCGCTGGATCACGATGCGAACTTGGAGACGAGGTTCTGACTCATGGTCTGATTCAAGCATCCTGGCGGCGAGCCTGTGCTTCGCGTATGTGCAATTCGCGTATCCGGTAAAATCCTTCATGCAGTGATCCGATGGGGTGCCATAAATTGCGCCGCGCCCGAGTCAAGACGCACGCGGCAAAACACATTGGCGAACTGCGATTGAGCAGTCAGTGCGGTTTCGCACATGGCTCTAGTCAAGAGCTCCCATGATCGGGGCATGGGCGGTCTGGGCATGCATGAAGTCTGAATCAGCGGCCTTGTACGAGCGAAAAGTCGCCGTCTCCGGTTGAGAGCTCGTCGGAGTTGACACTCCTGACCCCGCGCACATTTCGCGCCAGCTCGATCGCGCGTTCGCGTTCGCTGTCGCTGCTGACGCGTCCGCGCAGCGAGACAACGCCGGCATGGGTATTCACGGAGATGTCCGAGCCGTCGACCCTGCTCGAGTACATGAATCTGGACTTGACCTTGGTCGTGATCCAGCCATCGGCAATGCCATGGCCTTGCTGGGTCACGTCGGCCGGGATGTTTCCATCAGTGCTTGGATTGTCGCGATTGTCCACGATCTCGTTCTGCACGCCGTCCGCCAAAGTCGCAGGTGCGACGTCGTCGCTCACCACAACAATCTGATTGTCGACTTCCTTCACACCGTTGACAGCAAGCGCAATCTGCTTGGCCAAGTCCTTGTTGACTTCCTCGGTAACCGTGCCGGTCAGGGTGACCATGCCTTGCTGTGCCGATACGTGAAGTTCGCTAGCGCGTAAATACGGGCTGAGCGCAATGGTTGAGCTGATCTCGGCCTCGTGAGTGGCGTCGGGTATTTTCTGAGAAGCGTTGTCGTCAGCGACCGCAGCGTGCATCACGATCGATGACAACCCGATCGCCGATACCAGTGCCAACTTGCTGAGTTTCTTGTACATGGCGCGCTCCATTGATCCGTACGTTGCTGGTTTTGGAACGAAAGGCAAATTCATTCAGTGTGATTGTCAGCCGTGATCGGCTGCGCCTCGGCTTGCCGGATGAATGTCGGGGATTGCAGATCAGGATGACTGCTTGCTGAGGAACGTCCTTACCCGCTTGCTCGCTTCGGCATTGCTGATGAAATAGTGTTCCTGCACCATGACGGCCAATTTATGTTCGTTGCCTTCGGACTTCAGCAGCTCGCTTTCACTCAAGCGGTTCCACGCGAGTTTTGCGGCGCCGACGTGTTGGCTCCAGTTGACATGGACTGCGGTCACGCTTGGCTCGAGTTCAGGCATCGAATGTTCGACGCTCTTGGTCGTGAGCCATGAAACCGTAGCGGATTCCCGCAATGGCGTCGCCGCAGATGGCAAGGTGTTATCGGATTGCGACTTGGCGTTGCGCATCACGTGGTGAGCTGCCGGGCCGCGACCCGCAGCTATCCTGGTCGGCGCTGCAGTGCTGAAGATGGAAGAAACGGCCCCGCTGGTGAGTGCGACCAGTCGACGAAGGTGCTCAGCCGACCAAGCGAAGGGGTCGGTCACGTTCGGATCGCTGCTTCTGTTCATGATGAACTCCCTCTGGACTGCGCTACCTGTGGTCCGGGGTGTTGCGGACCGACAGGATCTGCGTGGCGTTGACAGATTGGCAGTCACTGCGCGCTGCGTCCGTACGCTGCCACGCTTATGCGTGGCCACGGTTCAGTGACGCAAAAGCTCCACAGCGAAAATCTACGATCGCATAGCCGACGCAGCCATGCCGATAGAATGGGCTCGCGAACACTCGGCTGCGCGAGTTGGGCTCCTCATTGTTCTGGATACTGGATCGTTATGCCCAAGCCATTGCCAGATTCCCGCTCCAGTCTGCGTGGCCTCAGCCGACTTACCATCGATGCCATCGCCGAGGTGACCCATCTGGTGGAGGCGATGCACCACACCATCCTGCGCACGCCGGGCATTCTGGGCAAGGCCACAACCGGACCGACGAAAGGCATTACGGGACTGGTCTATCGCAGTATTCGCGGCGTCAACACCCTGGTCGGCAGCACGCTGGATGTGGTTCTCGAACGCGTCGCTCCGCTGTTGGGCGAACGCAGCGCCGCTGCAGCGACCGAGGTGGCATTGGCGGCGCTCAATGGAGTGTTGGGCGATTACCTGGCCGAGACGCAGAATCCGCTGGCGATCGCCATGAGTCTGCGTGACGACGGACGCCCCTTGCTGCTCGAAGTAGAAGCACTGCGCTCGGCCTTTCCGCAACCTACCGACAAACTGGTGGTGCTGGCGCATGGGTTGTGCATGAATGACCTGCAATGGTCTCGACCTGTCGCCGGGCAGGGACACGCACCGATCGACAACACCAACCAGCACAGCAACCTGTCATCGCTGCTCGCGCGTGACTTGGGCTATACACCGGTTCACCTGCATTACAACAGTGGTCGCCATATCTCGAGCAACGGACGCGAATTCGCAGATCTGCTCGAGATGCTGGTTCGGCAATGGCCACTGCCCGTTCGCGAACTGGTGATTGTCGGACACAGTATGGGTGGACTGGTCAGCCGCAGCGCCTGTCACTACGGTGCCGAAGCCGAGCACGTGTGGCTGCAGCGCCTGCGCTCACTGGTATTTCTGGGTACGCCGCACCATGGCGCGCCACTTGAGCGCAGTGGCAACTGGGTCGATGCCATGCTCGGAGTCAGTCCCTACACGGCGCCGTTCGCGCGGCTTGGCAAGATCCGCAGCGCCGGCATCACCGACCTGCGTTATGGCAACCTGATAGACGAGGACTGGGTAGGACGCGATCGCTTCGCCCGCTCGGGTGATCTTCGACGTTCGCTGCCGCTGCCCGCTCATGCACAGTGCTACGTGATCGCTGCTACCACTCAAAAAGCATTGCCCGACCCAAGCGACCGGACCCCCAACGATCGGCTGCGCGGCAGTCAAGCGCGCGGCACTGGCCTGCGCGGCGATGGGCTGGTGCCGGTGCGCAGTGCATTGGGTCACCACGACGACCCCGCGTTGAGCTTGGCGATTCCCGAATCCCGCCAATGGATTGGCCATGGAATCAACCACCTCGATCTGCTCACGCATCCTGCGGTCCACGAACAGATCGCTTCCTGGCTGACTCGCCAGGGGACGCGTACATTCTGATTGTTTGCACAGGGCATGGTGCAAGCAAGGTCCGCTGTAAAGCGAATCCCGCGTGCGGCAGCGCACCGACCGTCCCAGCGGCAACGCATAATCTTTGCTCGCTCATCGGGCAACGTTGCTGGCGCGGGTCAGGCGTCGCCCATCGGACCAATCGTTGTCAGCGATTGCCCGGTTGCAGCGCCGACGAGACGGTGACTGCGATGAGCACCGCTGCACTGACGCTTCTGTCAGTCAAGGCCACAACGGCACAGAATACTTAAGGAGTCTTACGATGAATTGGGATATCGCTGAAGGTAATTGGAAGCAATTCAAGGGCAAGGTAAAAGCGCAGTGGGGCAACCTCACTGACGATCAGCTCGACGTCATCGCCGGCAAACGCGTCGAGTTGGCGGGCAAGATCCAGGAAGCCTATGGGATTACGACCGAAGAGGTCGAGCAACAGATCAAGGACTTTGAAAAGGCCAACAAGCACTGACTTTTGCGCGCTCCAGGTGCCTGAAAGCACTGGGTGCGGAATCTGTGCACGTTGCTAATCAGGCCCGGTCTTAGCCGTTCCAGGCGCGCTCCGTATCTCTAATGGATTCGGAGCGCGTTCGCGAGCTGCTCGGCATCGACGAACCAGATCGTAGCCCAAAACGCAAGCGCCGCGCCGCAGGGTTCGGCGGACGCTAGAATCCCGAAATACCCGGGACTTCTCATGCGCGTTCTCGCATTCATCCAACTTCTACGCCCACACCAATGGGCGAAAAACCTGCTGGTCTTTGTGCCCCTGCTGACCTCACACAGCTGGGCGCGTCCTGGCGCGTGGGCGGGCGCCTTGATCGGATTCGCGGCCATGTGTCTGCTGGCTTCGTCCGGCTATGCACTTAACGATGTGCTCGATGCCGGGCGCGATCGCGCGCACCCCGAGAAGTCATCGCGTCCGATTGCGGCCGGCGTTTTACCGCGCTGGTTGGGATTGGTCACTGCGATTACCTTGGCTGCCATCGCCATCGTCGGCGTATACGTCTTGGCGCAAGCGCCGTTGTCGATGCACTTCGGCGACGCACTGCTTTTCGCCTTGCCGGCTTACTTGATCGGCACCATCGCCTACAGCCTGTGGCTCAAGCGGGTGGTGATCGCCGACGTGTGCGCATTGTCATTGCTGTACGTGCTGCGCATCGTCGCGGGCGCCGGCGCCATTGATGTGCCGATCAGTCCCTGGCTGCTCGCGTTCGCCGGCTTCGTGTTTCTGAGCCTGGCAATGGTCAAGCGTGTGATCGAGTACCAGCAACGTGGTGATGCTGCCGCGGATTCGCGTCCTTACCTTCGCGATGACCTGCCGACGCTGGAGATGGCGGGCATCGGCTCGGCGCTTTGTTCCGTTTTGGTACTTGCCTTGTACACGCAGAGTGTCGATGTGCGTCGTCTCTACGCTGAGCCCGATCTGGTATTCCTGCTGTGTCCGATCATGCTGTACTGGTTGTTGCGCATTTGGTTGCGCACGCGGCGCCAGCAACTGCCGGGCGATCCGGTTTTGTTCGCGATCAAGGACGCAGTGAGCTGGATGTGTGCTGGACTGATGTTGCTCATCATGTTGTGGGCAAGCTGACAATGCGGCGACCGGATTGGACGCGGGCCATCGCAGTTGCGCTGCTGTTGTTCGCTTTCGCGCGCATTGTCAGCATCGTGGCGGCCGAACCTGTTGTCGGATTTGCCAATCAGTACGACATGCATCGTAGTTCGGCCTGCATCGGGTTATGGCCGGACGGCGTCGACATCGGGCAGGCAACCCCCAATGCGCCGCGCGCGATTTATCGATTGCAGGCACCCAGTGCATCGGAGTGTTACCCGAGTACCCAGGTTGCAGTCGCATGGATAGCAGTCCATGCCGACCGGATCATGGGCCGCGCTCGCGGCGCCGATGCGCAACGCGTCGCGCTGCGCGCGATTGGCGTGACCGGCGCGATCTTTTGGGCATTGGGTGCGGCAATGTTGGCGTGGATGCTGTGGACACGCCCCGGGTTTTTGCTCGGCCATGGTCTGGCCTCAGCGTTGTTGATCACTGATCCGTTCAATACGTTGTATCTCAATACGCTGTACACCGAGTTCCCGGCGCTGTTGGCTGCGTACTTCGGCACGGTCATTGTGCTGTCGTTGTGGGCAAGTGCTGTCGCGCCGCGTGCCAGGGTGATCGGATTGGCATTGTGTCTGCTGCTGCTCGGCATGTCGCGCGTGCAACATCTGGCCTTGCCTTTCCTGCTCGCCCTGTTCGCGCTGATGGCAATGTGGCGCTGGCGCGAACCGGTTTTGCGGTACGCGCTGTTTCTGGCGATTTGCTGTGGCTCGGTCGCCGCATTGCAGACCGCCCAGCAAGAAAAGTTCGAAGTTATCGGTCGCGCCAACATCGCCGACGCCGTGCTCGGCGCGGCAATGCCCGCAGGAAATCCGGCGCATGTAACCCATGGGTTGGGGCTGCCGGCACATTGTGCCGACCTGGCTTATTCGACCTGGTACCGACAGCACGGGGTTGATGTCTTCGTCCAATGCCCGCAATTGGACGGGGTCTCGCGGCTGCGCCTGCTGTGGACTTCGCTGCGCGAGCCCGCGGTGTTTGCTCGCATGATGCTGCGTGGTGTGCTGATGTCGCAGAACCTGCGGCTCGGCTATCTGGGCGAACGTGCCGATGCCGAGTACGCTGTCATCGACAGCGCTGACTCGCCGCTATGGTTCAGTATTTCGGATTCAGTCAACGCAGTGCCCACGATTATTTTTCTGAGTCTGGCCGCTGCCCTGCTCGGCGCTATTCCAATGTTCTGGACTGCGTTGGCGTGGCGCCGGCACGCGACGGCAAGTGCAGTCGCGACGCCCGCAATACAGACCGATAGCATGCTCATCGTCATTTGCGCGCACCTGTTCGCACTGACTGCGCTGAGCAGCGTGTTCGGTGACGGCTACAGCGAGGTCGCCCGGCACTTGCATCTGGCACTGAACGCGTTGATTGTGGCGATCTGCGCTCTGCCGTGGTGGTTGGGCCGCCGACTCTTCGGCGGGCATCTGCGCACTGCATTCGGTCGCTATGCCATTGCGCCGGCGCTGATCATGATCGGCTGGCTTGGACTCGTCGCGCTGACGCTGGCAAAACTGCCATTGGCATTTGGCGTGCTTGGAACGCCGGCCGCTGAGCTGCCGCGGACCGGCACAATCCCACTTCGCGGATGGGCGCTCGACGTGGGTCCGATCCAGAGCGTACAGGCGCGCGTCGATGGCCGCGTGCTGATGCAACTGCAGCGTGTTGTTCATTCACGTCTGGATCGGGTATTTCCGTATCTCCCGCAATCCGACAACGCTGGATTCAGCGGAGCGGTGGATGCAGCTGCGCTGGTCCAAGGGCGCTTTCTCGAGATCGTTGCAGTAGATGCGGACGGACGCGTCGTGCTGATCGAGCGACGTCGCATTCGCTGAGGCGCTCAGCGATTTGTGTCTGCCGCATCGCGCACCCGCGGCGGTGAAGCGGGGCGATGGTCTTCGCCAGGCGGCGGTCGATGCGCCGCGTCGAATTCACGCAGCCGTTGCATTTGCTCGGCGCTCAACACGGTAGCCAGCTTGGCATGCGCGGCCGCGCGGATCACATCGCGTTGCTCATGCGTGGCCCGATCCAGCGCGCGCATCTGCCTGTGCTGCTCATCCATGATTGCCTTGACTGGCGCACGCTGCTTTTCGCTCAACTGAAGGGCCTGTGCCCGTTCTGTGAACCGTGGGCCAGGTGGCGTGCGGTGCGCAGGGTCGGCGCGCAGCGTCAGGGCTGAGAGCAACAGCAGCAGCGCGAACAGAACACGGGTCATGACAGCCTCCAGAGGTAGGATCGGGTTTCGATCGGAAGTAAGTGTGCACGCCCAATGCGTAGCCAACGCGCACACATCGTGGAGAAATTTCGCAATTGCGGCGTGACGGATTCCCCGCGCACCGCGTCCCGGCTAATGTGTGACCAGGTCATCGATCGAATCAGCGTATGCGACTGCGCCTCATCCACCGCTTGTTTCTCGCGTTCGCCGCACTCAGTGTGGCGGCGCTGGTGGCGTTTGCATTGCTGCAACAGGACGGATTCCGGCGCGGCTTCCTCGACTACCTCGATGGCCTCAGCGTCGAGCTGGTCAGCGAGGGCAGCGCGCGACTTGCAGCACGCTATGCCAAAGAGGGCAATTGGGAGTTTCTACGCGGTCGGCCGCGCGTGTTGATGGACACGTTGGGCATCAATTCAGATGCGCGCGCACGCGCTGGCATTGGCGCCGAGTCGGCGGACGCGCGCCCGTTGCGGCCGAGACCCGAACCGGGTGATTGGCCGCCACCGCGCGGTCCGCAAAGCGGCGCTCGCCCGCCACGTGCATTGGATGCACAGGGGCGCCCATCGCGCCCGTCATTTCCGCCGTTTCCAGCAGAACGCCCGCCACCGGAAAGTCGTGCCCAGGATCCGCTGGATATCGGCGGCAGGCTGGTATTGCTTGACGCGCAGGGCGTAGCGGTGGCCGGCAATCCAAATGTGTCGGACACTGCACGCGAGATTGAAGTGCGCGATCGCGGGCAGTTGATTGGCCGCCTGCGTCTGGCACCACTGCCGCACTGGCGCGGAAAGCTCGACGAGGCGTTCGCGCGATCGCAGTGGCGACGCGCGCTCCTGGGTGGTGCTGCAATTCTGCTGTGTGCACTCCTGCTCGCATGGCTGCTCTCACGCTGGCTGCAACGCCCGATACGAGCGCTGGCCAGCGGGGCGCAGGCGCTCGCCGCCGGCAACTATGCGATGCGCATAAAGATGGTCTCGGGCGATGAACTCGGCGAGCTCGCCACAGACTTCAATCGCCTCGCCGCGGCGCTGGAAAGCAACCGCACGGCGCGGCGCCAATGGGGCGCGGACATCGCGCATGAACTGCGCACTCCGTTGGCAATCCTGCACGGCGAGATCCAGGCGCTGCAGGACGGAGTGCGCAGCTTCGGTCCCGACACCCTGGCCTCGCTGCAGGCGGAAACTATGCGTTTGACCCGTTTGGTCGAGGACCTGTATCAACTGGCGCTTTCCGATGCCGGTGCGTTGGAGTACCGCAGCATCGATATCGATCTGGGTGAAGTATTGCAAGACACTGTGCGCTTGCATCAGGCCACGATGCAGGACGCCGGATTGGAGCTCAGTCTGGCCAAGCTGCCAGCGGCGCAGCTGCCCATGCGCGGCGATGAACGCCGTCTGCAACAATTGTTCGGCAATCTGATCGCCAATTCACGCCGTTACACGGATAGTCCCGGTCGGGTACAAGTGTCAGTGCAGCGCAGTGCGGGACGCTGGTTGATTTACCTCGACGATTCACCTCCAGGCGTGCCCAAAGCGGCGCTGGACCATCTGTTCGAACGGCTCTACCGCGCCGATGGATCGCGCAATCGCGCCAGTGGTGGTGCTGGCCTGGGACTGGCCATTGCGCGCAACATTGTCGACGCCCATGGCGGCAGCATTGCTGCGATGCCTTCGCCCTTGGGCGGGTTGCGGATTCACATCGAGTTCCCAATCGCCGCCGAGCGCAACGCATGAACAGCATGGGACACGTGTTGGTGGTCGAGGACGAGCCCAAGCTGGCCACGCTGTTGCGCGATTATCTCCAAGCTTCCGGGTACGTCGCGACCATGCTGCACGAAGGCAATGCGGTTGCCGACTGGGTACGCCAGCATGCGCCGGATGTGGTGTTGCTTGATGTGTTGCTGCCAGGGAAAGACGGCCTCACCGTGTGCCGCGAGCTGCGGGCCTTCAGCGAGGTGCCGATCATCATGGTGACTGCACGTGTGGATGAGATCGACCGGTTGCTCGGGCTGGAACTCGGGGCTGATGATTACGTCTGCAAACCATTCAGCCCGCGCGAAGTAGTCGCCAGGGTAAAGGCGTTGCTGCGACGGGTGCGCGGCGCAGTCGACGTGACACCGGCGCCGCTCGTGCTTGATGACGAACGCTTCGAGGCGCGCTTTCACGGGCAATTGCTTGCCCTCACCCCGGTAGAATACCGATTGTTGCGCGCGCTCTCCGCGCGGCCGGGACACGTGCTCTCGCGCAACCAGCTGATGAATGCCCTCTATCTCGACCACCGCGTAGTCAGCGACCGCACCGTCGACAGTCATGTAAAGAATCTGCGTCGCAAACTGTCGGATGCTGCCCCGGGACAGGACCCCCTGTGTTCAATCTATGGTGTTGGATACAAGCTTGACTGGCATGCGCCGAAGCTCTGAGCGAGCATGGCGTGGTGCACACAATCGAAGTCACCGGATTCGGCTTCGTGGGCTGACCTTATCCATCAGGTCGCAACGAGTCGTGCGATCGAGCGCGGTCTGACGCAGGCCGACTCGGAGCGATTGATCGCTGTGGAAGAATTGCTCAAGGACTACGTTTTGATCGCATGAGAGTATTCTGGATTGTGATCTAGGAAAACTCCTAGGATATGTCGTGTGACTTTCCTATTGCAGCCGGCTGAGCAGACTGGAGATCATCCAGCTTGCCGGCGGTTGTGCGTTGGTCGCGCTGGGGATGGCGGAAGCAGTTTGAATTTGTCATAGCTCTACCATGGCAACCATCGCAGCTTTTTCTTATTCGACGGACGGCGCCGCGCTGTCATCCATGTTCGCTATGCTGGAACTGATTCGCCAATCTTTGAAACCTCCTTCGCAATAACTCTTCAGTGAGCCATTTCATGCCGATTTTCTCCGTCCCGCGGATGTTATTGCTTTGCTTGATTGGATGGGTGCCAGATGCCCGCGCCCAGTCTTCCGCGCCGCTTGATTTGACGCTGAGCGTCGCGGCGACTGAAGTGCAACTCGCTGGCGCGCTTTCGCTTGCGGTGGTATTTCGCAACGGGGATACGGAGCAGATGCTTGTACTGCGCGGCCAGCCCGCTTTCGAGCAGGGTGGTGGCCTGCAGCTGACTGTGACCGATACGGGCGGTGCGCGCCGCTTGGTGACGATGCATTCCGCGAATACCGATCTGTCCGATCCCGCGGCCGCCGCCGAACGGATCCAAGTACTGCCTCCCGGTCACGGCATTTCGGTGCATCGGCGTGTGCAGGCCACGGCGCTGTTCCCTGCGGCCGGCCGCTATCGGCTCGAGGTGAGTTACACCCCGCCCGACAATCCGCCTGCCGCGCTTCCCGTTGGGTCGATCAATGCTGTGGCTTCGGTTTCGGGTCAGGTCGAAGTGGAGGTGACGGAATGAACACGTCTCTCCTTCGCATCGCTTTCGTCTTCGTGCTCACCCTCTCTGGCGCGGCCAAGGCGCAGAACGCTTATCAATGGGAATCGTACGACAAGCGTGTGGCATCCGCGCAGACGATTACGGCCCTGGGCAACGACCTGTTCGGCGACAGCGTCAGCCTGCAGACCGGTGCGTTGTCCTTCACCGTGACCGACGTCGACCTGCCCGGCAACAGCCGCCTGCCGGTGCGTTTCACCCGCAGCTACAGCGTATCGAACTCGCGCGGCCAACCGACCAACCACATGCTCGCGGATTGGACGTTACAGGTGCCGCGGCTGACCGCACGTTTCGCGGCGACATCGCCGAACGTGACCGAGTGGCGTTCGGGCGGCAACTCGCTCAATCGCTGCTCCAACCAGACAGCGCCCGATGTCCCTGCCAATCGCATCGGCATCTTTACGCAAAGCAGTTTCTGGCAAGGCATCCAGCTCGATATTCCGGGCGTGGCCAGCGGCGAGATGCTGGTCTCGGCCGCTGGCATCGCCAAGCCCTCGGACGGCCAGACCTGGCGTTGGACCACGGATGGGCAACTGCAACTGCGCTGCACCACGTCGATCGCAAACGGCACAGGCGAGGGCTTTATCGCGATTACACCCGATGGCACCGAGTATCGCTTCGACTGGATGGCGCGGCGCTCGGTGCCGGGACTTTATGAGCGCCGCTTCGAGCCGCTAGGGGATCCCATTGCCTATGACCTGATCATTTACGAGCACACCCTTTACGCCTCAAAGGTCACCGATCGCTTCGGCAACTCCGTCGAATACATCTACACGAATGCCGCCACCGAGCAGGCCAAGTTGGAAACGATCAAAGGCTGCGAGGTCGACACGCGCCAGATCGACATCACCTACGGCACCAATGGCAAGGTTCAAACTGTCAGCGATGGAACCCACACCTGGACCTATGGCTATGGCATCGACAACACCCCGACCGGGCGCCCCATTCTTGCTTCAGTCCTGTTGCCGGATGGCCGCAGTTGGACCATCGCGTTTGCTGGTCTGTCGCACGCGCCAATCGAGTACGACTATTCCGGTCAGGAGCCGCGGGATTGCATCGCCGCCACAACACCGCAGAACCTCACCACGAAGCCCAGCGGAACGATCACCCACCCGTCGGGCGCCATCGGTACCTTCCGCGTTGGGCTGGTGGAGCACGCACGCAGCAACGTCACGGTCGCTTGTGGCAATGTCACATCGCCCACCAACAACACGCTCGACGACGAGTCCCTGTTCGTGCAGGCGTTCTATGCCTGGAGCCTGCTCGGGAAGACGATCGAAGGCCCCGGCCTCGATCCGATGACCTGGTCCTACACCTACGCGTCGGATATGGTTCCGCGATTCCTACCGGGGACGACGTATCTGTTCCCGGTCTGCCAGGGTGCGCAGTGCTACGTTCCCCAGTGCACCAGCGACAGCTGTGCCGGAACCGCGCAAACGTTGATCACGGCGCCCGACAACACCAGCACGCTGCACACCTTTGGCAACAGCTGGCAGTACAACGAGGGCAAGTTGCTCAAAATCGAGCACCGAAACAGCGCAGGTGTCGCACTCGAAACCGTTACCCACAGTTACGACCTGACCCGTGCCGATACGCCAACCTATCCAAAGCGCTACGGCACCAGCTTGCGCATCAACGTGGACGGCTTTGACGCGGAGTTCCACCGGCCGAAAGTTGAAACGGTAACGAACCGAGATGGTATCGATTTCAAGTGGAAGGTCGATACTTGCAGCACCTTTCCTTGCCTGGACAGCTTCGCGCGTCCGACCAAGGTGACGCGATCGAGCACACTGCCTTTCAGCAAGCAGGAGACGTACACCTACTTCGACCAGACCACAGACTGGGCGTTGGGGCAGCTCGCCACCACACACATCGGCACGACCCTGGTCACCCAAGCCACATATAACGCGGGCACGGCGCTGATGTCGACGTTCGCTGCCTACGGTCAGCTGCAGCAGTCGCTGACTTACTACGGCGACGGCAACGTGCAGACGGTGACCGATGCACTGACGCGCACCTCCACATTATCGAACTGGAAACGCGGCATTCCGCAGACCATCGCCTTTCACGACGGGACCAGCGTGTCGGCGACGGTGAATGATTTTGGCTGGATCACATCGACGGTCAACGAGTTGGGATCGCAGTACACGACGTCTTATGGGCACGACGTCATGGGTCGCATCACCAGCGTCACGCATCCTGGGGCCGATACGGTGGCCTGGGACACCACCACCATCGCCTACGACAAAGTCGCGTCTGCGGAGTGGGGCATCCCAACCAACCATTGGCGGCGGCGAGAGACGACAGGTACGCGGATCACGGAAACCTACTTCGACGCCCTCTTGCGCCCGATCCTGGAACAACGCCGCACTACCGATGCCAGTGCCGGCACGCGCTTCGTACGAAAGCGCTTCGATCACGATGGTCGCACGCTGTTCACTTCCTACCCGGTGGACAGTGTCACCAACTACACCACGCTCAACACAGGCGCTGCCACGAGCTATGACGTGCTCGGTCGCGTCACCGGTACGCTGGCGCAGTCGGAGCTGGGTAATCTGACCACATCGACGAATTATCTCTCGCCATTCCGAACGCAGTTCACCGATGCGCGCGGTGGCGTCACCACGACCACCTATCAGGCGTTCGACGCCCCAAACTATGAAGCGCCACAGCAGATCATTAGTCCCGAGGGTGTAACCACCACGTACACGCGCGACGTGTTCGGCAAGCCGCTGACGCTGACGCGTGGCGGCACCTGGTTCAACCCGACCACCAATGCCAACGAGGTTGTAAGTGGACTGCGCCGCTTTGTTTACGACACGCAGCAACGGCTGTGCAAAACCATCGAGCCCGATGCCGGCACCACCGTCACCAGCTACGACG
>JANMSL010000535.1:0-4839 GCA_031389245.1 Lysobacterales bacterium
CGGCGGGCATCGGCGACGATGCGGTCGAGTCGATCCGGATTCGGCGTTTTCATGGTCAAGGGGTCCGTGGTGGCGCTGAGGATTCCGCAATCCGGCTTCCGCGGCAAGTAGCTTGGAGAAAAAAATGTGGTTCGGTGCAAAACGTGCCAGCACAAATCAGTCCAGCATTTCTTCGCTGCGACTTGATTCTGCCTGTCGGGCAAGGGAGTTGCCCGCGGCCGCCCAAACCAGGGCGATCGCCGCACCGAAAATCGCAACGACTGCGGGATGTTGACCGATCAGGTCCACGCCGGCCTTGACCCAGGCGCTGACCGCATCCGCGCCGCGGTAAACCGTGGTGTCAATGAAGTTCTTCGCTTTGAACTTGGCCTCATTGGAGACGCGGGTGAACAACATCTCGCGCCCCGGTCGGACCAGCGCGTATTCGCCTGACCGACGTACCACCAAAACCACCACGAACACAGCCAGTATGGGTGAGACGGTCAGGCACAGAAATCCGGCCGCGACCACCAGCGGCACCAGGGTCAGCAGGGTGCGCAGCCCCAGTCGCTCGGCAATGCGGCCGGTAAAAAAAACTTGCGTGAGCATCGCCAATGACTGCACCACCACTTCAACGACCGCAAAAAACTGGGTGCGGTGGGTGTTGCTGGAGAAGTGCGCTTCGACCAGCCGTGATTGCTCCAGATGCAGGAACGTAGTCACGCTCGCCAACAGCACCACAAAGGCTGCGATCCCCAGCAGATAAGGCGAACGCATGACCGTGGTGGCACCAGCAAAGGGACTGCCCCCCAACAGGGAATGGCGGGATTCGGCAGCGGCCTCCAGCACCGGATGCAGATCGCGCCAGCGCTGCAAATGTCGTCCGGCCGCCAGCGTTGTCATCAACAGGGCAGTTGAAATAATGACCAGGCCAGAGTGACCAATCGAGCCGACCAGGGCGGCACCAAGTAATGGGCCACACATGCCACCCGCGCTGGCGCCCGCTGCGATCAGGCCGAACAATCGTTTGGCGTCGCGCAGTGGAAACAAGTCCGCAAGCTGACTCCATGCAACCGAGATCGAGAGCAGATTGAACACCGACAACCAGACATAGAACGTCCGCGCCAGCCAGATGTTATCGGGCGCAAGTTGAAATCCGATTGCGAACAGCGCCAGATGCGAAGCAAAGAATGCGTAGGTCCAGGGCAGGATCAGCCGTCGCGTGACTCGACTGGCGAGCCATCCAAACAACGGCATGCAGGCCAAGGTCGCGACAAAAGTGGCGGTAAATAGCCACTGCAGATTCTCCACACCGCCGACAATGCCCATTGTGTCGCGCACAGGACGCAGCATGAAGTAACTGGTGAACAGTAAAAAAAACAACAGCAGCGCCGGCACGACACCGCCCGCTTCTTCACGGTTTACGCGCAGTAGTTTGGAAATCCGGTCCATGCTGTCGTTGCGTTGGGCGTGGACCATCACGCGAACGGCGCAACCAGTTCGGCGCAATGATGCGGATTGAGCCCCGGTCCCGTGTCGGCGCGAAGATTTTCCGTCTGTCGTTCCGGCTTGGAGGCGACTGCATTGACGGCGGTTATCGCGGGGTGAGCCAGCGAAAAGTTCTTGGCGTGATGTGCCCAGGTGCGAACACTCGTCTCGTCGGTCCGGGCCGGCAGGCCGCGATTTCTGAACTTTGCGAACAAGAAGCCGTCTCCAAAACAGCGGTTGATGATTACGCCACGCGGTCGAATTTTTTCTGTCGCAGAATTGCCGGCTTTGAAATGGCCCGACGTGCCCAGTCCAATCACCGTAATGCTCTTGCCGTACGCTGCAATCGCACGATGCTTGAGCGACGCCGACGCGACCGGCCAGGCGAGCGTGGGTGCTAGAGCAGCAGCGCTGATCGCAGATGCGGCGATCAACTCACGTCGGGTGATCATGCGAGGCTCCAGAGTTTCGGAAATCTTGTGCGGCGCCGCCCGCGTCTTTGCTACCGGGCACTGGTTTGCAGGCTACGCGAACCAATCGCTGCGTAAAGTGGCGAAAGTAGCAGGTCGCGAATCCGTGAGTGTGACGCGACTTCGCAATGAAGCGCGCGCCCCGCGGGAGCAATGCAAGTGACAATTCTCCGGGTCAGCCGCTAGTCTCGGGGCACTGTGCTTCTACGTTGGCGATATTCACATGATTCTCTCCACCTGGAAGCGGGCCGTCATCAAGGTTGGTAGCAATTTGATCGCGCCCGAAGGCAGGGCATTGTCCACACGCTATCTGCTCGGAATTGCCCGCTTGATTATCGATTGCCGCAGTGAGGGTCGCGAACTGGTGCTGGTGTCGTCCGGTGCAGTTGCGGCAGGTCGGGCAGTATTGGGCATCGAGCCTGGTGTGCGTGGAACTGTGGCTGCCAAACAGGCGCTTGCCGCGGTTGGCCAGGCACGCATGATGGAAGCCTGGTCGCGCTTGTTCGATTGGCCCTGCGCGCAGGTACTGTTGACCGCCGACGACATCAGCAACCGACGCCGTTTTGTGAATGCCAAGAACACGCTGCGTGAGTTGCTGGCACTGGGTACGCTGCCTGTGGTCAACGAAAACGATTCCGTCGCTGTAGACGAACTCAAGCTCGGTGACAACGACAATCTGGCCGCGCACGTGGCCGTGTTGATTGAGGCCGACCTGCTGATCATTCTATCGGATATTGATGGACTCTTTGACGCTGACCCACGCCTGGTTCCGGGCGCGTGCCTGATTCCGGAAGTCATTGCAATCAATGCATCGATCCATGCACTGGCTGGGGGCACTGGATCGAGTGTCGGTACCGGGGGCATGCGTACCAAGATAGAGGCGGCGGAGAAAGCCGCCAAGCGCGGCATTGCCACTTTGATTCTCAATGGACGCAAGGCGCAGGCTTTGGATGCGATGCGCCGCGGCGAAAATCCTGGCACGCTGTTTCGCGCACAGGGCAGTGCACTCAGTGCCAAGGCGCATTGGATGAAACACGCCCTGGAATCGCAGGGCGTTGTGCGCATCGATGCCGGCGCCGCGCGCGCCTTGCGCGAGCGCGGCGCCTCGTTGTTGCCACCCGGCGTGGTCGAAGTGCGCGGTAGTTTTCGGGCTGGCGATGCGGTCGATGTGGTGATTGAACTGGAGGGATCGGATCGTGTCATCGCCAAAGGTGTAAGCCAGTACGATGCCATCGAACTGTCACGCATCAAGGGCCATGGCTCGCTGGAAATCGAGGGTCTGCTCGGCTACGCCGGCAGCGACGTGGTGATCCACCGCGACGATATGGTGATGCTATGAACCCAGCGATCGAACAGCTGGCAGCGAACGCGCGTGCAGCTTCGCGTGCGCTGGCGCGCCTTGATACCCGCCAGCGCAATCAGGCATTGCTGGCGATTGCCGACGCACTGGTGGCCGACATCGATGCGATACTTGAGGCCAATCGGCGCGATCTGCAAGCCGCCGAAAACGCGGGACGCAGCGCGGCAATGGTCGATCGCCTGCGGCTCACACCCGATCGCGTCGCTGCGATCGCTGCCAGCGTGCGCCAAATTGCCGAACTGCCCGATCCACTCGGTGCCGTGCACTGGCAGGCCGCGCGCGCCGATGGCTTGGAGATTGGGCGCATGCGCGCGCCGCTGGGCGTGATCGCGATGATCTACGAGTCACGTCCCAACGTCACCATCGACGCCGCGGTGTTGTGCATTAAAAGCGGCAACGCCGCCATTCTGCGCGGCGGCAGCGAAGCTGTGCACTCCAATGGCATGTTGCTGGCCGCTGTCCAGCGCGCTTTGGTTGAACAGGCGTTGCCGCTCGCTGTGATCAGCGCGATGCCGAGCACTGATCGTGCTGATCTGCTCGATCTGCTCAAGCTCGACCAGTTTATTGACCTGGTCATCCCACGCGGCGGTGAGGGGCTTATCCGTTTTGTCGCCGAACACAGTCGCATCCCGGTGATCCGTCACTACAAGGGTGTTTGCCACCTCTACGTTGATGCCGATGTCGATATCGAGCTGGCCCTGCGCCTCCTGATCGATGGCAAGACCAGCCGTCCAGGCGTGTGCAACTCGTTGGAGACCTTGTTGGTCGATGCGCAGATAGCCGGTAATTTTTTGCCGCGCGTGGAGCAGGAGATGCGTGCGCGCGGCGTGGAACTGCGTGCCTGCGAGCGTAGTCTGCCGTATTTGCAAAGTGCCCAACCGGCCGAGACCAGCGACTGGGATGCCGAGTATCTGGATCTTATTCTCGCAGTGCGGGTGGTGGATGACCTGGATGCCGCATTGGCGCATATCGCCGCGCACGGCAGTCTGCATACCGAAGTGATTGCAACCGCGAACAGCGCGCATGCCGAACGGTTCTTGCGTGAGGCAGATGCCTCGGCCGTAATGTGCAACGCCTCTTCACGCTTCAACGATGGAGGCGAACTCGGGCTGGGTGCCGAGATCGGTATATCCACCACCAAGATCCACGCCTACGGGCCGATGGGCCTGGAGTCGCTGACCACGCAAAAATGGGTACTGCGTGGCACTGGTCAGATCCGTCATCCGATCTGAACGATGATGCACAACAGGGCTCGACTCCGTGGTGCAACGAGGCCCGCTGCGTCCAATCGACTCCAGCTGCGCTGTTTCAACGCCCCTGGAAACTCGCCTCTGACATTTTTGCCGCCGTTGATCGCGCCAGGGTAGGCCTACGGCGCCGCATTGGCGAGCTTGGTGGCGACGCTCCTCGTGAAAAAAAGTGCAGTGCGATGCGTCGGTTTATGCCCCAAGTCCTAACTATTCAAAGCCATTCTGGAAGAGTTGATCGCCAGCGGCGCTGCAGTCGGTGATGATTTCCCTGGTCGAGTAGTGCGGCCGTAAA
>JANMSL010000364.1:0-4218 GCA_031389245.1 Lysobacterales bacterium
CCAACGCCCCTGCCCTCGCGGATTTCCAGCGTCATGCAGCGGCTGACCATATCGCGCGGCGCCAGGTCCTTGACGCTGGGCGCGTAACGTTCCATGAAGCGCTCGCCGGCCGAGTTGGTGAGGTAACCGCCCTCGCCGCGCACGCCTTCGGTGATCAGGCAACCCGCGCCGTAGACACCGGTGGGATGGAATTGCACAAACTCCATGTCCTGCAATGGCAGACCCGCACGCAGCACCATGCCGCCGCCATCGCCGGTGCAGGTGTGTGCCGAGGTACAGGAGAAATATGTGCGGCCATAGCCGCCGGTGGCCAGCACCACCGTCTGTGCCTTGAACAGATGCATGCTGCCGTCGGCCAGATCCCAGGCCAGTACGCCGCGGCATACTCCGTCGTTGTCGAAGATCAGATCCAGCGCGAAATACTCCACGTAGAAGCGCGCATCAAAGCGCAACGACTGCTGGTAGAGCGTGTGCAAAATGGCGTGGCCGGTGCGGTCGGCGGCAGCGCAGGTGCGTTGCGCCGGCGGCCCCTCGCCGAATTTGGTGGTCATGCCGCCGAACGGGCGCTGATAAATGCGGCCGTCATCGGTGCGCGAGAACGGTACACCGTAATGTTCCAGCTCGATCACCGCTGGAATGGCCTCGCGGCACATGTACTCGATCGCATCCTGATCGCCAAGCCAGTCCGAACCTTTCACCGTGTCGAAGAAGTGCCAGCGCCAATCGTCCGGGCCCATATTTCCCAGCGCAGCAGACATGCCGCCCTGCGCAGCCACGGTGTGCGAGCGGGTCGGAAATACTTTGGTGATGCAGGCCGTGGACAGCCCTTTGGCGGCCATGCCCATGGTCGCGCGCAGCCCAGCGCCGCCGGCACCGACGACAACCACATCATAGGTGTGCGTAGTGATCTTGTAGGCGCCGATATTGTTCACATCCACCTTCTTGGCATCCATGACTTCAAGCTCCCAGGGTGATGCGAATCAGCGCGAACACTGTTCCCAGCGCACAAAGGAACGCAGACAGCTTGACCACGACGTGCAGCCCGAGCTCAAGCGCGCGATGCTCGACGTAGTCCTCGATCACCACTTGGATGCCGAGCATCCCGTGGTAAAGCAAAGTCAGCACGAACGCCATCATCAAGAACGCATTCAATGGCTGCGCCAGGTAAACGCGCGCGTCGGGGTAGTCGGCACCGATGTAGGCAGACGCGCACAGCAAAAACCAGATCGACAAGGGAATCAACAATATCGCTGACAGCCGCTGCGCCCACCAATGGGCTACGCCTTCGCGCGCGGAGCCCAGGCCGCGCACACGTGCCAGCGGATCGCGCAGGCTCATGGCGTGCCTCCAGAGAGCGCCGGGCCGAACAACCCGAGCGCTGCGTAAGCAGTGCCGAGCACACTGATCAACACCACCGCCCAGCCGCTGATCGTTGTCGTGCCCAGATCAAAACCATGGCCCATGTCCCAGATCAGATGGCGCACGCCGTTGCACAAATGAAACAGCAGTGAAAATGCCAGTCCCAGCAGCATCAACCGCCCGACGATGGAATCTGCCAACCGCAGGAAAGTGGCATGGCACTCGGGCCCGACCGCCGTCGTAGCAACCCAGGCGACCAGCAGCACAGCGCCCAGGCACAGCAGCAGCCCGGTAATGCGATGCATGATCGACAACACTGAGGTGATCTGCGGCCGATAAATTTGCAGATGCGGCGATAGCGGTCTTTGCAGCGACATGCCGGTTCCCGGGCTGGTATGGAATGGGTGGAGCTAAAAATCGATGCAGCGACCGTGCTTTTCCCAATCGCCGAAACGCGTCGGCTCGGGGCCGGCTCGTCCGCCGTGTTCTGTCGCTGGCGGCCTGTCCGAAGAAATCGGCTCAGCAGTAGCGGGATCGGGAGCGTCGGTTTCGGGTTCGATCATGGTCAGTGCTTCTTAACCTGTGAAGAGTAATACTTTGGGTCCTGCGGCGACAAGGATTAACGTGTCCCTATCGCGCCCGCCGGTGACGCCCACATGGAGACCACCGTTGACGATAACGCCATTGACACCACAACTGTTGCGACTGGATGGCTTTGATTTGGTGGTTTGCCAAGGCGACGATGCCGAGGCATTTCTGCAGGCACAGCTTAGCAACGATGTACGTGAACTGGGCGTGGCCAACGCGCAGTGGACCGCGCTGCTCAGCCCGCAAGGCCGCGTGCAGGCGTTGATTGTGCTGGTTCGCGTCGACGTGCAGCAGTTTGTGCTGGCCGTCCCGCATCGCCGTGGCGCTGCGCTGCTGGAATTGCTGCGCAGGTTTGTGCTGCGACGCAAGCTGCAGCTTTCGATTGATGAAACGCGCTGCCTGTATGGCTCGGACGGGGCAATTGACCTTGACGGATTGTTTCAGCTGGAGTTGTCGCTCGGCGATGAGCGCTGCCTGTACCTGGGTTCAGTTGATCACGATGCAGGTCTGATGCCGTTGAGCTGGGCGCTGCGCGATCTATCTGCTGGCATCCCCTGGCTGCCGGCAGCCGCTGCCGAACGTCATCTACCGCATTCGCTACGACTGGACACGTTACCCGCGATCAGCCTGAAGAAAGGGTGCTATCCCGGCCAGGAGATCGTCGCCCGTACCCATTACCTGGGTCGCAACAAGCGCGCGCTCAGCATGTTGAAGACAGCCGCTCAGGAACCCGCAATCGGCGCCGGCGCGCAGTTGCGCGATGGAGAAAACCAACTGGTGGGTGAATTGATCGATGCGCTGATCGGCGCTGACGGAACTTTGGCCCTCGCGGTGATCACCAAAGAGCGGACAAATCCTGAGCTAGTGGTCGAACTGGAAGACGGCCGAAGCCTTTCCTTCGAACTTGTCCACCAGTTCTGATTATTCAGTTCGGATCAGTCAGCTCCGATCAAACCGTTCTGAAACAGCAGTGCACAAGTGAGCTGACACACTTGAAGTAATGCGACGACTTGCTTCATGCCAAGCAACCTCGACACGGCCACCCGCGGCGGATTCACTGCGACGTCGCAGCGGTGGCGGTGGCTGGCGAACGAAGTAGTCGAGAGTTTGAGATTTTTTGGCTTGCGGCCGGCAACTGAGTGACCGCGTTGGAGCAACCTATCTGCGCCCAAAAATGCGTGATTTGAGCGCGACAGTCAGGCCCCGTCCAAGTTCGTGTCAAGACTGAAAACTTGAGTGAAACCCATTGGCAGCATTGACAATTTGTGATATAGCATGAGGCACAAACAGGAGAAGTCGGTCATGTGCAATCGTCGTGCGCTCGGGGGTTGTGCGGCGCTATTGGTCGTAGCAGCAATGAGCAGCGCCTCATCGTCTGCAGCGACCTTCAAGATCGCAGTCGAGCCAACCTATACGGCCGACAAGCAGATCGAGGTGTACAAGCCCTTTATCGACTATCTCAACAAGACCTCCGGCCACACATTCACTCTGGTCACTTCGCGAAACTTCCAGTTTTTCTGGCGCGACATCCGCCAGGCCGTGCCGGTCGATTTCATGTTCGCCGAAGCCCACCTGACCGATTACCAGGTCAAGCGCGCTGGCTTCGAACCATTGGTCAAAACCGCCGAAAAATCCAGCTACTCAGTGCTGGCCAATGAAGAGGTCGCGCAGCGTGGCATCAACTCATTGATCGGCTATGGAGTGGTCACCATGCCGTCGCCCAGCCTGGGATTCGCACTGCTTACGGAAATTTTCCCCGATCCAATCCGGCAGCCGAATGTGTTGTCCAGCGGCAAGTCCTGGCGTGATGGCGTGGAAATGGTATTTGCCGAAGAAACCGACGCGGCGATTGTTCCAACCTGGCTAAAGGATCAATACCCGAATCTGGTGTCGATGACCACCACGCGCGAATTCCCCGGCGCGGCCATCTCGGCAGCGCCCAGTGTCAGCGCCGCCGCAAAGCAAGCAGTGCGCGATGCGTTGCTAAAGCTGCATGAAGACACCAACGCGTATGAAGTATTGAGTGAGCTGGGCATCAGCCAGTTCATACCCGCCAACGCCGCCGAATATGACGGGAACGACCGACTGCTCAGAATCTTCTTCGGTTACAAGGAAGTGGGCGTCGAGTAAAACCCAGATCAGGAGACCTCGGGGCACGACGTCCGTGGCCAGCCGCAAAACACGGCCCTGAATTTATTGCCGGTGCCGCGGCACGCGCGGTTGCAACGCTGCGACTTGGCGCTGTTCCGTTTGCAACTCGTCCGATTGCGC
>JANMSL010000375.1:0-14420 GCA_031389245.1 Lysobacterales bacterium
CGATGCGATCGGGTCGATGGCGCGCAGCGACATCAGCCAATGCGCGCACATCTGCGTTGTCGCGATTCCCCGCCTGTCCCAACAGCAGACCGAGGCGCCCAGCGCCGCGAGCCTGCTCCGCGATACTCAGGAATCCATCCAGCCCGTCAGGATTGTGCGCGTAATCGAGGAATACGCTCAACTCACCTAATTGCCAAATCTGCAAGCGACCCGGATTGTCCTTGCGACGGCTGCCGAAATCACCCAGCACTCGGGCGATTGCCGCGGGCGCAATGCCGAGCTTGAACGCGCTGAGCGCCGCGCCAGCCAGGTTGGCGATGTTGTACGCAGCCAGCCCGGCCATGGCGAGCGGCATCGAATCGATACGCCCAAGATCATGTGCATCACCATCGACAGTCAGCACCAGCCTTTGCTCGCGCACGCCGCAGGTACCGCCACCGCGCGCCCGATGTGCGAGCAACATTGGATGTGCATCATCCAGGGCGAACCAGGCAAGGGCACAGACGATTCGCTGGGATTTGCGCAACAGCGTTGCATCGTCAGCGTTGAGCACCAGCGTACCGCTTTGATCGATCGCCTTTGCGAGCGAAAGCTTGACGTCGGCCAACGCGTCCAAATCGTGAATTCCGTACTCACCGAAATGATCAGCACTGACATTGGTCACCAGAGCGACATCGGCGCGGCCCACACCTACGCCTCTTCGCAGCAGACCGCCACGCGCGGCCTCAAGCACCGCGGCGTCTACATCAGGATGACGCAGAATCGCGCGCGCACCGCCCGGCCCGGAAAAATCTCCCGCTTCCACCAGGCACCCGTCAACAAAAAGGCCGTCGGTGCAGGTGTGGCCGGTGCACCATCCATGTACCTTGGCCATGGCAGCGAGCAGTCTTACACTGGTGGTCTTGCCGTTCGATCCAGTCACCAAGGCCTTGGGTATGACACGCAATTCGGACCAACAGACAACATCCGGAGTCGGCAACGCGCCAATCGAAAAACTCCGACTGCTGGCGCCCTCCCCGAGCGATAGCGTGTCGTCATCGACGTACATCGGCACCCGATTCAACTGCGCCGCGCGCTGCAAAGCCAGCACACTCACATTGCCTTCGGCGGCGGCGAGCCTTTGTAGTGTCTGCAGGCCCGAGTCCAGATCCGCCAGTGCTGCGTGACCCGGCGCATGCATACTCTCGTTCCGGCCAACGGCGCGCTGCCAAGCCCACTCATTGACTTCGGTGGCGGTGTACAACTGGTCAATCGGAGCGGCGATCGCCAGACTTGCACCACGCGGCGACAAGCGCGCATCAGCAGCCATCTGCGGCCAGCCCAAAAATTCCCGCGCGCGATCGATCTCAAGGCGCCAGCGCTGCACAACATCCGCAGACAACGGGGCGTCCACCAGAGTTTCCAGCACAGCTCCACTTTCGGCAAAATGCCGATTGGGCCCGGTCAACCGACGCGAATCCTCGAAAGAGGCGCCGTCAAGTAGTATCGAAGCGTTCACGTTGGTCTACGCATTCGTTGGTCCAAGATTTCACATCAATCTTCAGATTCTCTTGAGAAGCGGATTCCCCGTTCATCGCGGATCATGCCTTCCATACTGATCAACGCACTGTCTTCCGGTGAGGTGGTCGGCAGCCGCACATCCACTGGCGTCGACTTGGTCGAAGGTGCAGCACTGCCTTCGGGTCGGAACTTGATGATCTGCTTCCATGAACGCACCAGCGCATCGGCGAAAATCAACAATAGATCGCCCGGCCGACCCATATTCAGCGCGGCCTCGATGGCTTCCTGCTCGTCGGGAATGATCGAGATGGCGGCCTTGTCGATACCTCGCGCCATCAGCGCGCGCGACTGGATACGCGGTACTTCGTCACCATCACGTCCGCGTAGCGCATCGTCTCTTCGGCAAACGTAGTGATCAAAACGCCCGGCGACTGCATCGACGATTGCGACCAGGTCCTCATCACGACGATCACCCGGACCAGCCAACACCACGATGCGCCGCCCTGCGACATCCAGGCGCTGCGCCAGATCGGCCATCGCACCTACTGCGTGCGCATTGTGTCCGTAGTCGAATAACACCTTGAACGGATGTTCGTTGTACACGTTCATGCGGCCAGGCGCCTGGAAGAACGTGGTGTCGAACGTACGCAATCCCTGGCGGATCGCATCGAGCTTGATGCCTAGCGAGAAAGCGATGGCAGCTGCGAACATTGCGTTCTGCACATTGTGCAGAGCGCGGCCTTCCATGGTGGCCGGGATCAGGTGGGTCCACAGCAGCGGGATATTGCTGCCCTTGTCGTAGAGGGTGATCATGTGCCCATTGACGCCTGCCTCGAGGGCACAGGCACGGCCACCAGCGCGGATGTGCTCGCGCACCAATCCATGCGAAGGGTTCAAGGTGACATAGCAGATCACTTTGGCGTCGGTGTAGCCAGACATGCGCAACACTTGTGGATCGTCGGCATTGAGCACCGCGCAATCTTCGGCAACCTCGACAACGATGCGTTTTACCTCTGCCAGCTGATCCAGCGTATCGATTCCCTTCAGTCCCAGATGATCGGACTGCACATTAAGCACTGCTCCGACGTTAACGTGGCGCACGCCCATGCCTGCGCGCAACAAACCGCCGCGCGCCGTCTCCAAAATTGCAATATCGATCTGCGGATCGAACAACACCATGCGTGCCGAAATCGGGCCGGTCATATCGCCTTCGACAGTACGTTGACCGTCGATATAGACACCATCGGTGGTGGTCAGTCCTGGCGTGTAACCCGCCATCTTGGTGATGTGCGCCAGCATGCGCACGGTTGTCGTCTTGCCATTGGTGCCAGTGACCGCAGCAATTGGCACCTTCACCGGCGAGCCCTGCGGAAACAGCATGTCGATCACCGGCGCCGCCACATCGCGCGGCGTGCCTTCGCTCGGCGCCACGTGCATGCGAAACCCAGGCGCGGCGTTCACCTCGCAAATTCCGCCGCCAATCTTGCGATAGCTTTCGGCGATATTGGTCGACAGGAAATCGACACCGCCGACATCCAGGCCGATGGCGCGGATCGCGCGCACGGCCATTTCACGGTTGTCGGGATGAATAATGTCAGTCACGTCGGTCGCGGTGCCGCCGGTGGACAGGTTTGCGGTCGATCGCAAATACACGACTTCATCTGCAGGCACCACCGAAGCTTCGGTGTAACCGGCTCGCTGCATCATCATCTGGGCCTGCGCGTCCAGCTGCAGACGCGTCAGCACTTTTTCGTGGCCGACACCGCGGCGCGGGTCCTGATTGACCATCTCGACCAGCTCGGCAATGGTGTGCTGGCCATCGCCAAGCACATGGCCGGGGGTGCGTCGTGTTGCCGCGACCAATTCGCCATTGACCACCAGCAATCGATGGTCGTCACCTTCCAGATAGGTTTCGACGATTACCGAGCGCGAAATCTCGCGCGCCTTGTTGAAGCCGGCAATCACTTCTTCATCGTTGACCAGGCGTATCGAAATACCACGGCCATGGTTCCCGTTGTAGGGTTTGGTCACGACCGGAAATCCAATGCGCCGCGCAGCACGCGTCGCCTGTGATTCGTTCTGCACCAGCTCCTGATGCGGCACCGGCAAACCCAGGGACGCCAGGATCTTGTTGGTTTCCTCTTTGTCGCTGGCCAGCTCCACCGCGATATGCGAAGTCTTGCCGGTAATCGTGGCCTGTATGCGCTGCTGGAATTTTCCGTGCCCGAGCTGCACCAGGGACTGATCGTTCAAGCGGAACCACGGGATCCCGCGCGCTTCGGCCGCGCGCACCAGCGAGGTCGTCGATGGCCCCAGCGCGCGGCGCTGCGCAAAGCGGATGAACTCGTCGCGTGCGCTCGCCCATTCCCATCCTTCGGGCAACAATCCCGATGGACGCAGCGTCTCAGGCAACAACGAACACAGCAATCGCAGCGACAAATCGCCGGCCTCAATGCCCTCTTCCTTTTGCGCGTATTCGTAAACCACTGAATAAACACCTGGCTTACCCGTACTTCGGGTTTTTCCAAAACTCACGTCTTCGCCGGCGACATTTTGCACTTCGATCGCGACATGCTCCAGCACATGCCCCAACCAAGTGCCCTCGTCTTCCTGCATCCGTCGCATCAGGCCGCCCGGTTCACGATACGAACAGCCGTGCTCCAACAGCCCCGGCAGTGCGCTCACCAAGCCATTGATGAAGGCGTCGCCGAGTTTGACCGTGGGCCAATGCTCGAGCTCACCCAGATCCAGCTCCAACCGAATCACCGGAAAATGCGCGTATAACGACGGTCCGACGTACACCGCACGATCGAGAATACGCATGCAAGGCTCCTGTACTTTGGATCAGGAAATGTTGGATCAGGAATTGCTGGAGCGGGAATCGTTGGATCGGGAATCGTTGGATCGGGAATCGTTGGATCGGGAAACGCAAATCAAACCAGACGTGCTTCAGGTTTTTCGCACCAGCAACGAATTGGCCTGTGCCTTTCGAGTATGCAAATTGAAGGTGGCACCTGCAACCAGAATATGCACGGTCAGACCGAGCAAGCAGACCGGCTGGCCCTCTTCCACGGAATCCATGGATGAAAACTGCAGGCCAGCCGCGTCGACAACGGTGACACCGCCGCTGCCTTCCACCTCAAGCGTGTTGTCGGGCGCGATAAAGACTGCCGTGTCCTCGTCCAGTCCGATACCGATGGCGAACGGGTTGTAGGCCAACGCCGTCACCAGTCGACCCAGCCGGTCGCGCTGCCGGAAATGCTGATCGATGATAAATCGATTGGTCAGCCCCAACCCCGGCGCGAGTCGCACGCTGCCCGCGGTCGGCGACGAGCCCTCATCGCCGAATGCAATCATGTGTTCGCTCAGCACACTGGCGCCAGCACTGGTGCCGGCGACGTGCACTCCGACCGCATTTTGCGCGCGAATCACCCGCGCCACATCGGTGCCACCGAGCAAAGTGGTGATTCTGAGCTGATTGCCGCCGGTCAGAAAAATGCCCGTGGCACGCTTGAGCCGCGCCAGACGACGCGGATCGTCGCAGTCACTGCGCGATTCAAAATCAACGGCTTCGGCGTTGCCGGCTCCCAACTCGCGGAATACCTTTTCGTAGCGCGGCCCCGTATCAGCCAGCCTGCTCGCCGTTGGGATGACCGCGATGTTGGCGTTACTACCGCCACACAACGCAACGAAGCGCCGCAGGATTCTCGGATCGTCTTCTTTTTCTTCGGCACCACCGATCGGGATAATCCAACCGCGCTCTTCCCCATCAGGGACCTTGCTGGGACACATTCCACACCTTCAAACTTCAGCACAGCGGCAATCATAGCGCGGCCAGGGCCGCGGGCAGCTCCAGTGCCGCTCCCAGGCCGCGCTGGCGCGGCTGTACCGATAAGTACCTGCCAACAATGCATGGATATCGCAGGCCGACCCCGATTGCCCGTCGCCAGTATTGGAGACGCGACAAGCCCCCGTCGCCACTCAGCCGCGGGCTGTTGCCCGACGCTGATTCGCCTCGAAGTACGGCGCATGGGTAGGCCGTGACAGATAGCGACCGCGACCGCGCTCAGCGCGCAGATCGCCGTGCACCCAGGCCAGCTGGCCACGGGTGAGTGTATGAGTGGCAATGCCCTTGACAGTCATCCCCTCGAACACGTTGAAGTCCACATTCTGATGGTGCGTCTTCGCCGAAATTGTGCGCGAGCCATCCGCATCCCAGACGACCAGATCAGCATCTGCGCCGACGCGCACTGCGCCCTTGCGCGGATAGAGATTGAAAATCTGCGCCGCATTGGTCGAGGTGACACGTACAAACTCGTTCGGCGTGAGCCGGCCGCTGCCGACACCGTTGTGCCACAGCAACGACATGCGATCCTCGATGCAGCCGCATCCATTCGGAATCTTGGTGAAGTCGTCCTTGCCCGCGGCCTTTTGTGGCGCGCAAAAGCAACAATGATCGGTAGCCGTAGTATGTAGATGTCCGGCTTGAAGTCCCGCCCAGAGCGCGGCCTGGTGTTCCTTCGCTCGAAACGGTGGGCTCATCACGTGACCAGCGGCAAAGGCGAAATCCGGATTGCGATAAACCGAATCATCGATCAGCAAATGTCCCGCCAACACCTCACCGAATACACGCTGCCCCTCGCCGCGTGCTCGCGCAATGGCCTCCAACGACTGCTTCGCCGAATTGTGCACGATATACAGCGGCGTTCCCAAAACCTCGGCAATACGAATCGCCCGGTTCGCTGCCTCGCCCTCCACCGCAGGTGGACGAGACTGCGGATGTCCCTCCGGCCCGGTCACGCCCATCGCGATCAGCTTTTTTTGCAAACGAAATACCAGTTCGCCGTTCTCGGCGTGCACCGTGGGTAAAGCGCCTAGTTCCAGACAGCGCGTGAAACTGTTCACCAGCACTTCGTCATCGCACATGATGGCGTTCTTGTAGGCCATGAAGTGCTTGAAGCTGGACACACCGTGCTCCTTGGCCAAGACGCCCATGTCACGCGATACGCTGTCATCCCACCAGGTGATCGCGACATGAAACGCGTAATCGCTGGATGCCTTTTCCGCCCAGCCGCGCCAGGCATGGAATGCCTCGATCAACGACTGCTGCGGATTGGGAATCACGAAGTCGATGATGCTGGTAGTACCGCCTGCCAGACCCGCCGCGGTGCCAGTATAGAAATCGTCGCTCGCCACTGTGCCCATGAATGGCAGCTCCATGTGCGTATGCGGATCAATTCCTCCGGGCATGACCAACAGCCCGCCGGCATCGATCACCTCGGTCCCGGTCGGCGCATCCAGACCTTCGCCAATCGCCGCAATCGTATCGCCTTGGATCAACACATCGGCGCGGAAGCTGTGCTCCGCGTCAACCACCGTACCGCCACGAATAAGCACGGCCATATACACGCTCCCGGGAAAAGCCACTGTCAGCGCCTACGTTAGGGGCTGAATGCCATTCCGTCAAAGCGCGCACGTGCTGCCTCAGTCTGCGCGCATCGGCTAACATCTCTCGACTCGCTCTCGGATGCAGACGAATGGCTTCGATCATTTCGGTACAAGGTGTCAGCAAAACCTACGCGTCCGGATTTCAGGCACTCAAATCGATTGATCTGGAGATTCGCCAGGGCGAGATCTTTGCCTTGCTCGGGCCAAACGGAGCCGGCAAGACCACGCTGATCAACATCATCTGCGGCATTGTCACGGCGAGCAGCGGCAAGGTGTTGGCCGACGGCCATGACACAGTCAGCGACTACCGCGCGGCGCGCTCGAAGATCGGGCTGGTGCCGCAGGAGCTCTCGACCGACGCATTCGAAACCGTGTGGGCAACACTCAGATTCAGCCGCGGGCTGTTCGGCAAACCGCCAAACCCCGCGCATCTCGAAAAAGTACTTCGCGATCTGTCGCTGTGGGACAAAAAAGACAGCAAGATCATGACCTTGTCTGGAGGAATGAAACGCCGGGTACTGATCGCCAAGGCCTTGTCGCACGAGCCGCAGATCCTGTTCCTCGACGAACCCACGGCCGGTGTCGATGTCGAGTTGCGCCGCGACATGTGGCAAATGGTGCGTGACCTGCGCGCCAAGGGCGTAACCATCATCCTGACTACGCATTACATCGAAGAAGCGGAAGAGATGGCCGACCGCATTGGCGTCATCAGCAAAGGTTCGCTGATCCTGGTCGAGGACAAGGCGGTTCTGATGCAAAAACTGGGCAAGAAACAACTGACCCTACATTTGCAGGACCGGCTCGACGCGATCCCGGCTTCGCTCGCCGCCTTGCCGCTCGAACTTGCCGAAGACGGCCATGCCCTGGTGTACACCTTTGATACGCAGAGCGAGCACACCGGCATTGCCGGCCTGTTGCGGCAGTTGTCCGAGCAGGGTATCGACTTCAAGGATCTGCGCAGCAGTGAAAGCTCGCTGGAGGAAATTTTCGTCAGTCTGGTGCACGGCGGCAGCAAGGGAGTTACGGCATGAACTGGCATGCGATCCGCGCTATTTATCGTTTCGAGATGGCGCGTACTTTCCGCACCATTACCCAGAGTATCGCCTCGCCGGTATTGTCCACTTCGCTGTATTTCGTCGTGTTCGGTGCTGCGATCGGCTCACGCATGGGCGAAGTCGATGGGATCAGCTACGGTGCCTTCATCATCCCCGGCCTGATCATGTTGTCGCTGCTCAACGAGAGCATTTCCAACGCGTCATTCGGCATCTACATGCCCAAGTGGGCAGGCACGATTTTCGAGTTGCTGTCTGCGCCCCTGTCCCCGATCGAGATTGTCATTGGCTACGTTGGCGCGGCCGCCACCAAGTCTTTGATGCTCGGTGCGCTGATCCTGCTCACCGCGCGCATTTTCGTGCCCTATGAAATCCTGCATCCGATCTGGATGGTGTGCTTCCTGTTGCTGACCGCAATCACCTTCAGCCTGTTCGGTTTTATTATCGGACTGTGGGCGGACGACTGGCAAAAGTTGCAGGCAATCCCGCTGATGATCATCACCCCGATGACTTTTCTTGGCGGCGCGTTCTATTCGATTCACATGCTGCCGCCGATTTGGCAAAAGATCACGCTGTTCAATCCGGTGGTTTACCTGATCAGCGGATTCCGCTGGAGCTTTTACGGCGTCGCCGACGTCAACATCGCCATCAGCTTCGCCGCCATTCTGGGTTTCCTGGGCGCCTGTCTGGTTGCGGTCTGGTGGATCTTCCGAACCGGATGGAAGCTGAAGGCCTGAGCTGATAGGCCACCGCACGACGCGCGACAGCGCAATCCCATTGCCAAAACGCGCTCGCACGCGTCGCCATTCAGACGATTGCGGGTGGGCGATCGCCCAACCATTCGCTTGGCGCGCTACCCACGCGCGCTGGACAGGGCTCACTCGATCCGCTCAACCCGAGCCTTGGGCATATCCTCGGAGACCTGCAGAAACCAGCGTCCGGCTATGCCTGGCTCCACGATGATCTCGGGCGCCTGCAAGGTATTGGGCAGCTTTACACTGCCCTTGAGCACTTTCCACTTCTGGCGATTTTCCAGCGTGAACACGGTGCCGGGTTCCCAGCCATCTACCGAGCGTTGCAGCCGACTCTTGATCGGCGTGTTGTCACTGCTGACAAATGATCGCCGGGCCGACTGGGGCTCCGACGGCTGGCTTTCAACTTTCGCTGGCGTTGTCGGTTGCTCACGCAGGAGCCGGTTGAGCAGTGCCAGTTGTTCGGCTGACAACGTGTCCACGCCAGTGGCGCGACGCTGTTCGGCAGTCAATCGCTGCTCGATGTCGACGTAACGCTGTTCCGTCTTGGCGGCAAAGGGCGTGAATGCCAGCACCAACACCAAAAGCCAATCCAGCTTTGTAAACATGATCGCTCCTCATCAATGACCAGGCACAAATGCCACCGCACAAGCCCAGCGCAGACCGGCGGAAATGTGCCGAAGCGCACCAGTGTACCTCCGCTTCATTTCAAATCTCGGCTTCGCTGCGCTATCGATACTCAAGGTTTTTGACTTCCCTACCACGGCCCTACTGCTCTGCGGACGAAAAACAGCGCGGCGGCAGACGTACCGTTGACTTTATTTCGTTAATTAGCTAAATTACGAAACATGAACCAGGTCTTCAAAGCACTCTCCGATCCCACGCGTCGTCGCGTCCTGCAACTTTTGCGCAAAGGCCCGATGAGCGCCGGCGCGCTGTCTGATCAATTCGACGTTTCCAAGCCGACTATGTCGGCACACTTTTCGGTGTTGCGCGAGGCCGATTTGATCGATTCCACCAAGCAGGGCACCAGCATCGTCTATCGGCTGAAGCTGTCCGTGCTGGAGGATTCCTTGCTCGGCTTTGCGCAACTGTTCGGTATCAAATCCCACGCCCCGATTCATCGGCTTGAAGGCGAAGCCGAGTCCCCTCGAAAAAAGGACAAGCGATGAAAATTCACGACGAAATGAAAGACCGCGACGAAAGCCACGCGCGCAGTTGGGCGATCGCAAGCGGCACCTTGGTTTTTCTTTTGGGCGCACTACTGTGTTGGCTGATTCCCGAGCGGTCCTTCGCCTGGATGCTGGCGATGTTGACGCTACCCGCAGCCTGGCTGTTACAGACGGTGCTAAAAAAATTGGGTGTGGACGTCGCGCGCGCAAGCACCGACCGTCGAACGCTGGCGCGGGCCATGGCCGCGGCGGGATTGATCATGTCGATTTCGATGGCAGCGGTGCTCATCCAAAAACTCGGATGGATCGAAGCCGGCACTGGAGAATTGAGCAAGCGCGCCTGGGGTTTGATTATGGGTGCCATGGTCATCGCTTACGCCAACGTCATTCCCAAAACGCCGGGCAGCGCACGCTTGCAGGCAACGCTTCGCTTCAGTGGCTGGGTACTGGTTCTCGCCGGTACGGCGTTCAGCGCAATCTGGCTGTTGGCCCCGTTGAATTACGCCAGCACGTTTGCCACCTGGGTACTCTTCAGCGGACTGGTCTTGGTGCTGGCGCGCGTCAGCTGGTGCTACTTGCAACCGCGAAACGCTCCGCCCACTGCGCCTGGCTAGTACAGCGTCGGCCGCTTCCGCCTGATCGCCGGAGCCGACCACGCAAATTGCAACCGGCGCGATCGGGCGCCTTTCATCTCGACATTTCATTGGCCCAGCTCAGTCCACGGTCGTCACCGAAGGCTGCGTCTGCGCTCGCCCCAAATAACTGGAGAAAACGCATGCACGCCCATTCGTGGATGGCCCATCTGTTCTTTGCTTTGCTGACATTGATCTCTGCCACGCCCAGCGCAGCCAGCGCCATTGAGCCGGTGGAGATAGCGGGAACCTGGAATGGCAGCCTGCACCTTCCCAGCGGCGCGCTCGCGCTGGAACTTATTGTCAAGCGCAACGCCGACGAGTCGCTATCAGCAACGCTTGAAAGTATCGATCAAGCGCCCGGTCAGCTGATCCCGGTGACCCGCGTGCAGATTGAAGGCGCGCGTTTGAAGATTGACATCAACGCGTTGTCGGCAACTTACGAAGGGCAATGGCAAGCCGCAGAAGCCAGCTGGGTCGGCAACTGGAGCCAAGGCCAGGAACTACCACTTACCTTCAAGCAAGGTCCCGCGGCTGCGTTGCCAACGATTGCTGGGTTGGATGGAATCTGGCGCGGCGCACTGACACGCAACGGCATGCCTCTGCGACTGATACTGCATATTGTCAGCGCCACGCGTGGGACCGCTGCCCTGCTGGATTCACCCGACGCAGGTGCCACTGGCCTGCAAGTGAGCGACCTGGTGCGGACGGGTCAGCAGGTAAGTTTCCGGGTACCGATGGCGCAGGTTCGGTTTGTCGGGAAACTGGACGACGGCTTCAGTCGATTCGTCGGAAACTGGCAACGTGAGGGCCAGCCCGACGCGACGGTTGGCTTTGTCCGCGACGCACCGAACGCGGCAGCCAGTGCTCAGCCACGTCCGCAAACGCCAATAGCGCCTTTCGACTACGAGCAAGAGGAAATTCGTTTCGAAAACCCCGAGGTGGCCGGTGTCACTCTGTCCGGCACATTGACGCTGCCCAAAGGTGCAGGACCGTTTGCGGCGGCTATCCTGATCAGCGGTTCCGGTCCGCAGGATCGTGACGAGAGCCTGTTTGGCCACAAGCCCTTCGCCGTGCTGGCTGATCACCTGACCCGGCATGGCATTGCGGTTTTGCGTTACGACGACCGCGGCATTGCCAAGTCGACAGGAAAATTCGCCGGCGCCACTTCATTGGATTTCGCCAGCGACGCTCGTGCCGCGGTCACCTATTTGACTGGACGCGACGATATCAACCCGCGTGCCATTGGGTTGATCGGGCACAGCGAGGGCGGCGTGGTCGCGCCGCTGGCGGCGATCGGCAATGAGACGATTGCCTACCTGGTGTTGTTGGCGGCGCCGGGAACCAACATGTCCGAAATCCTGGTATCGCAACGGCGCCTGATGGGCGTGATGCAAGGCATCAGCGAACAAAAATTGAAAGACAGCGAGCCCTTGCTTACCGAGATCTATGCACAAATCGCATCAGCCCCTACCCGCGCCGAGGCACGACGACGCGTCAAGAAATTGCTCACTGCCGAGGCACTCTCCGAGTTCGAGCTGGAGAAATCCGGTCGTGACAGCGTGATAGACCAACTCACCAGAGATTGGCTGCGTGAGTTGCTGCGCTACGACGCCGTCGCAACCTTGCGCAAAATCAACATTCCCCTGCTCGCGATCAATGGCAGCCTGGATCGGCAGGTGCCCGCCACCGAGAATCTGGCGGCGATCGAACGCGCCGTGCGCGACAATCCGGATGCCACCGTAAGACTCGTGCCAGGCCTCAATCATCTATTCCAGACCGCCACCACCGGAGCCATGGGCGAATACCCCGACATCGCAGAAACACTCGCCCCCGCAGCATTGGAGTTGATCACCGATTGGATCAACGCGCGCTTCGCTTCACGCTAGCCCGATCGCCCGTGGTGGGCCCACACTGCGCGTGGACGCCCAACTCCCCCGGCTGTGGTGGGTCCGCGCTGCGCGCGGACGCTCTAATCCTCCAGCATCGGTGGGTCCGCGCAGCGCGCGGACGCTCTCACTCACAGAATCATCTCACCCGCCAATGCCAAAGCCACACCCTGCCGCGAAACCATTTCTCTTATCCAATACTCTGACGCTCATCCGAGCAAACCCACATGCACCCTCGCCTACGACGAAAGCAGCCGTCTACTCGCCGAGTTGGATGCAAACAGCGCCCCGATCCAGGAATACATCTGGCTCGACGACCTCCCCGTCGGCCTGCTCGCCGGCGGTGTACTCCACCAAATCCAGCCAGGAAGCTCGATCCGCTTGGACTATCAGCGGAGGTGCGCACGCGGCCGCTCCTCGTCATGCCCGTGTCGTCTTTTCGACACTGCTTCCTGCGTTTCGATGGAGACAACGGCAACACCTCTAGTTTCGATCCTGATGGCGAGCACCCCGATCCAAAACCAGAATGGGGCACATGTGAGGATGTTCGAGACGACGATGATGATGAATGCTTGAAACGAGAAATGAAAAAGTGCAAAGGTGAGGAATATGACATCATCGGTAATAACTGTTGCCACTGTGTCGAAAACGCTCTCAAGGCATGCGGACAGGGCGTCCCTAGGGATAGCGGGCCGAACTGGCCAACTAATCCGGGGCCCCAGCCAGGTGAACCCGGTTATAAAGCGCGAGGAAATTCCGGCTAACATCGATGAAGAAATCTATTCCAAAAGCGCTCACGATCGGAATTGGCGTTATTCTTGCCGCGCAGATTTTGTGGGTGGTCGTCCTGAAATGCGCCGTGTACCCATGGTTGATTTGGGTGCTCCAGGCTTCGCCCTTCGTGGCGGCGGCTACAGTGGCTTATCTGGCGCCGCGCAATAAAATCTACTTGGGAATGTCAATGGCCGTTTTTGCTGCGCTTCTGTCTACCACATCGAACTTTATTTATGCGTCTCTCGAGCTTCCGACGGATCTGCCCGGGATTCAAGGGGCTTTGACATTCTTCGGTATTGCGCTTGCCAGTGGCACCGTGCTTTGTGCAGCAGGTACCGTAGTTGGCTATTTGTTCTCCAGTGGAGCGAATGGCAATGAGGGATCAGCAGTCAATTAGCTGAGTAAATGGCTCAAGTCTACGTATGGCGCGCTCGCGCTATTCCAAGCCGGTGTGCCCCAAGGCCGCAGGCGCTTCGCTTTGAAGACGCAGGGTGGCACACCCGCACAGCGGTTTCCGCCGATGGGGATTTGGAGCGCAGTGGTCATGTCTACTTCGAGAAGGCAGGGGCAGTGAACAATTAGTCATGCTTCGGAAATCTTGACATCGGTTTTGGTGAGCAACCATCGGAGACTGTTCCTTGCTGCGCTTGAAGACCCGCCGTTTGGGAACCTCGTTGATGACTGCAACAGTCATTTGCGTCGTTGCGTGTGCGCCAAAGGATCAGATAGCAATTGATTTTCTACCGACAGAAGTCGAATGGGAGATCAAACATTTTCCAGACAGCGGCGAACTTCAAGCCACGGCAGTTGTTGATGCTGATGGTTTGGTCAGCGCAGAACAGCGCTTACGCACATCGCTGGGAAGTCATGATTTTCTGGAGTGTGGCTCTGCCGACACCGCGTCGAAATTGTTTATCTCCAGAAGCAAAAAGTTGATCGTCCTCATCAGGGGCCGCGAATCGGACGCTTCGATGGACGACAAGGAACCGCGGCTCACGGTCCTGGCCGCGAAGTACATTGGGACCGCCAAGGACGATGAAGGCCTGCTGCAGATGTGCCCTGAGTTTCGTGAGCGCGTACCTTGTACGCGCTCACGAAACTCAGGGCACATCTGCAGCAGGCCTTCATCGTCCTTGGCGGTCCCAATGTACTTCGCGGCCAGGACCGTGAGCCGCGGTTCCTTGTCGTCCATCGAAGCGTC
>JANMSL010000396.1:0-9969 GCA_031389245.1 Lysobacterales bacterium
GCGCCGGCACGGGATCGGCACGCTCGATTTGACCGGTGGCTCGCCAGAGATGAACCCGGAATTTCGTTGGTTGGTCGAAGCCGCGCGCGAATTGGGCTTGCATGTGATGGACCGCTGCAATCCCACCATTCTGGAAGAACCCGGCTACGAATGGGCCGCCGAGTTTCTGGCGCAAAATGGTGTTGAGGTGATCGCCTCGTTGCCCTGTTACTCGGCCGCGAACGTCGACCAGCAACGTGGCGATGGCGTGTTCGATGCTTCGATCAAGGCCTTGCAACACCTCAATCAACTCGGTTACGGCAAGGGCGACAGCGGTCTCTTGCTGAACCTGGTCTATAACCCGGTTGGTGCGCATTTGCCACCGGCACAGGCCAGCCTCGAGCTCGACTACAAGCGTCTGCTCGGCGAGCGCTTCGGTATCGTGTTCGATCAGCTTTACACGATCACCAACATGCCGATCAAGCGCTTTGGTTCGTGGCTGCTCTCCAAGGGACAGTTCCACGATTACTTGACGGTCTTGAAAAATGCGCATCGCGCGGAAAATATCGACGGGCTGATGTGTCGAAATCTGGTGAGTGTGGATTATCAGGGGTACGTCTACGACTGCGATTTCAATCAGATGCTTGGCCTGGCAATGCCCAGCGAACGAACGCGGCCGCATTTGCGGAATCTGCTGGATCTGGAATTGAGCGGACGTCCGATCGCCGTTGCGCAGCATTGCTACGGTTGTACTGCCGGGCAAGGATCAAGCTGTGGTGGTGCTCTGAACGCGTGATGCGTGGTGCAATAATGCTTGCGGGTGCAGGCCACGGTTGGCTTGGTCGCGCAACTTCCGAGATAATCACCTGCCATTGCCGATGATGCCTGCCCGAATCAAACAGCCACAGCTATCCGCCAACGCATTGGCAGGGGCGGCTGTGGCGCAAGTGCATTCTGCGGCTGGTCGGCACCCATTGGCAGCGCTCGCGGTGGTAATTCCGGTCGGGCCTGACGACGACAGCTGGCATGCACTGCTTGCGGATCTTGGCGCATTGCCGCCTGCTGCGGAAATCTGCCTGGTGGCTTGCGCGGCGGCCTCGATCCCTTCGCGCGATGCGCAGTTGCCGAGCACCGCACATACTTCGGTGCAATGGCAGCTGGCAGCGCAAGGTCGGGCGCGGCAACAAAACACCGGCGCGGGCGCCACGCTCAATCCCTGGCTCTGGTTTGTGCACGCCGATTCAAGACTGGGTCCGACTACCTTGGCGGCTTTGGCCGGCTTCATTCAGAACGACGGTATCCACCGTATCGGCTTTTTTGATCTTGCCTTTCATGATGGTCCTGCGTTGATGCGATTGAACGCCTGCGGGGCCTGGTTGCGCAGTCGCCTGTTTGGCATCCCCTTCGGGGACCAGGGGCTGTTGATGTCACGAGCCACGTTCGATCGCCTGGGCGGTTTCGACGAGGGTTGTGCGTCCGCCGAGGACCACGCGATGATCTGGCAGGCCAAGCGATTGGGCATTGCGTTGCATGCCGCGGGCGCGCCGCTGTACACCAGTGCTCGCAAGTATGCCGAGCACGGTTGGCTATCCACGACGGCACGGCATCTGATCATGACCTGGCAACAGGCGCGCGTTTTTTCGCGGCAGCTTCGTTGACTCGGTGGCCACGATGACTGGTGCCATTGCCATTTTCGTCAAGACTCCAGGCCTGTCGCCGGTGAAGACCCGGCTCGCTGCCTGCATTGGCCAGCATGCAGCGGAAGTCTGGTATCTCGCCGCGGCAGGCGCGGTTGCTGAAGTTGCGCGAGTAGCGGCAATGCCGGTCGAGTCGTTGATTTATTGGGCGGTGGCTGAGCGTGATGCGGGATCGAGCACACACTGGTTGGGTTTTCCGAACTTGGCGCAGGGCGACGGTGAACTCGGCGCGCGCATGGCGCGTGTACACACCTGCCTGGTCGAACGGCACGGCTTCGGCGTGCTGGTCGGCGCTGATGCTCCGCAAATGGACGCAGCGCAGCTCAGTGAGATGCTGCAGTGGTTGGCGTCTGAGCGGCCACGCGCCGCGCTCGGACCGGCACGCGACGGTGGCTTCTGGCTGTTCGGTTGTAATCGCACAATCGACCCCGCGCTGTGGAATTCGGTTGCCTATAGTCGCGCCGACACTCTGCAGCAATTTGAGTTGGCACTCGCGCGGTGCGGCTTTGACTGGATGTGGACCGCAGCGCTGAGCGACGTCGATGTCGCCACCGATCTTGAGCGCTGCGTGGCCGAGATTTCTGCACTTCCTGCCGCGCTGGCGGTCCAGTCCGCGCTGGCCATCGACACGCAGTTGTTGGTTGATCGCATCGCTGAGCAACGGATTGAGCATGACACTCGCTGAGGTACTCGCGCACGAGAGTGCGATACGCAGTGCTGCTTTCGTATTGGTGCTGACGATACTGGTCTTCGCCGAGCGACTGAGACCGTTTCGCGGCGATATTGGACCGGCGCGCCGACGGCTGCGCAACTATGCATTGGTGTTGATTGATTCGCTGCTGCTGCGAATTGCCTTCCCGGTGTTGGCGGTAGGTTTTTCCGTGGTCGCGGCGGATGCCGGCATCGGCTTGTTCAACCAGCTGCCGGTGCCGACCGGATTGGCCAGCGCGTTGTCGCTGCTGCTGCTCGATTTGGGCATCTATTGGCAGCATCGACTGTTGCACCTGGTGCCAGCGCTGTGGCGATTGCATCGTGTGCACCACAGCGACAGCGTTTTCGATGTGTCTTTGGGTGTGCGTTTTCACCCGATCGAGATTGCGCTATCGATGCTGTGGAAGTTGGCGCTCGTGGCGTTGCTTGGCGCACCACCGCTGGCCGTGTTGATTTACGAAGTACTGCTCTCGGCGGCCTCTCTGTTCACCCATACCAATGTGACGCTACCGACCTCGCTGCAACGATGGTTGCAGCGAATTCTGGTGACGCCCGACATGCATCGCGTGCACCATTCGGTGCACCGTGATGAGACCGACAGCAATTTTGGTTCGGTGCTGGTGTTCTGGGATCGCTGCTTCGGCAGCTTTCGACTACAACCACGCGACGGACAACGCGCAATGCAATTTGGAACCCAGGGATTCGAAGCGGCGGCTTCGCGCACGCTGGTCGGTCTGCTGCTGCACCCGTTTCGCAAAGCGCCGTCGGAACCAACGGCGGCAGGACCAGGCCGTTGACTATTTGCCAATGCAGAACGAGCTGAAGATCGCGCCGAGCAAATCGTCGTTGCGGTATTCACCGGTGAGTTCGCAAAGGTCCTGCTGGGCAAGGCGCAGTTCTTCGGCGGCGAGTTCACCAGCCCGGTTACCAATCAGGTGCTGCTCGGCATGCTGCAGATGTTCGGCGACACGCTCCAGTGCAAGCACGTGACGCGTGCGCGCTGAGAATGCCCCTTCGCTGCCATCACCGTGACCGGCGACCTGGCGCAGGGCGTAGCGCAGGTCATCAAGACCGGCGCCAGTGAGTGCCGAGATATCGAGGTGGATTTCGCTACCGTGATTGATTCCGGAGCTGGCCGGACGCGGCGCGTTTTCTTTGGCCGCACGCAGATCGAGTTTGTTGTGCAGCACGATTCGATGCGCCGATGGCGGTGCTTCAGCGCGCAGCGCGTCGAGCTGATCTTCGTCCTCTGGAGCAAGCACGATGAGCGCGAGGTCGGCACGCCCGAGTTCGACGCGGGCACGCCGAACGCCCTCTTGTTCGATGACATCTTCGCTCTCGCAGAGACCGGCGGTGTCGACAATGGTCAGCGCCACACCATCAACATCGATGTGTTCACGCAAGACATCGCGGGTGGTGCCGGGCTGCGCAGTAACGATGGCGCGATCGCTGCGCGAGAGCGCATTGAGCACGCTGGACTTGCCGGCGTTGGGCCTGCCAATAAGTACCGTGTGCAGACCATCGCGCAGGCGCTGACCACGGCGTGCGCCGAGCAAGAGCTCGTTGAGTCCGTTGCGCAGGTTGACGATATCGGCGAGCAGGCGATGATCTGCGAGAAAATCGATTTCTTCTTCCGGAAAATCGATTGCCGCCTCAATGTACAGACGCAACTGTTCCAACTGTTGTTGCAGTACCTTGACCTCGCTCGAAAACGCGCCATCCAGTGAGCGCAACGCGGCTCTTGCCTGGGCTTGGGATTGGCTGGCAATCAGATCGGCGATGGCTTCGGCCTGGGTCAGATCGATCTTGCCGTTGAGAAATGCGCGTTCACTGAATTCGCCCGCTCGTGCCGGCCGCGCACCGAGTTCGACACAACGTCGCAGCAGTTGATTGAGCACGACCGGGGCGCCGTGCGCCTGTAGCTCCACTGTATCGTCGCCGGTGAACGAATGCGGCGCCGGGAAGTGAAGGGCGACGCCCACGTCGATATCGGCGCCGAATTGGTCGCGAAAATGTACGAAGTGCGCCTGCCTGGGCTGCAAGCGCCGGCCGCATAGTTTCCAGGCGATACGACAGGCTGCCGGCCCCGATACGCGGACGATACCGATTCCGCCAGCCCCGGCGGGCGTGGCGATCGCGGCAATGGTGTCTGCGCTTGCATTCATGGCGTTACCTGTGGGAGCGGCCTCCGGCCGCGACAATCCTCGCCAGCAATTCAGTTGCGGCGGCGGACGCTGTCACTGTTCAATTCGCGGTTTTGGCTTTGGCCTGCCGCATGATCCACCACTGTTGCAGAATGCCCAATGAGCCGTTGACGGTCCAGTACAAGACGAGGCCGGACGGGAAGAAGATCATGATCACGGAAAATGCCAACGGCATGTACTGCAGAATTTTCTGCTGCATCGGGTCCATGCCAGCCGGTGGCGGCGTCATTTTCTGCGTGATCCACATGGTCAGTGCATTCAATACCGGCAAGACGAAATAGGGATCGTGCGCGGTCAGGTTGGTCAGCCAACCCATGAACGGGGCGTGCCGCATCTCGACGCTTTCAATCAACACCCAGTACAGCGCGATGAACAGAAACATCTGCGGCAGCAAGGGCAGGCAACCACCGGCCGGATTGATTTTTTCCTTCTGGTACAGCTCCATCATTGCCTGGTTGTATTTCTGCTTGTCGTCACCGTAGCGCTGCTTGAGGGCCTCCATTCGCGGCTGCACAGCGCGCAGTTTTCCCATCGAGCGGTATTGCGCCGCGGCCAGCGGGTAGAGCAGCAATTTAAGCAATACCGTGGTCAGGATGATTGCCCAGCCCCAATTGCCGGTGAGCTTGTGCAGTGGATTGAGTACGAATCGGAACAGCGGCTCGGCAAAGATGCGCACCATGCCGTAGTCGAGTGCCAAGCCCAGACCGGGGGCGATGTCTTTCAGCTTTCCCTGCAGCTTGGGGCCGATATACAGACGTGATTCAGTGCTGGCACTGGCACCGGGTGCCACATCGAAACCGGGCTCTTCCTGGCGGATCAGATAACGCGGTATTTTTTTTGGTTCAATCACTGTGGTGCTGTAGCGCACCGCCTTGTCGCCTTCGGGAATCCACGCTACAAAAAAGTAGTGTTGCAACATCGCCGCCCAACCGCCGGTGATGGGTCGTTGCAGCGGTTCGTCAACGAAGTCGTCGAATTTGAGTTTCTCGAATTTTTCTTCCGGGCTGTACCACGCCGCGCCGACAAAGCTGAATTGCTGCGGGTCGGTGATCGAGAACCCGCCTTTTTTTGGCGGCGGGGCGCTGCGCTGAAGCTGCTGATAGGCGCTGCCGCTCCACGCAACGCTGCCTTCATTGCGCACTGTTTGGCGCTGACGAACCACGTACTCGCCACGACGGAACAAATAGGTCTTGGTCACCGTGATGCCGCTGGGGTCGGTCCAGGTAAATGGCACCTCAAGCTGATCACTGCCCGGCGTCATTTGGTAGTGGTCGCGCTCGGCAGTGAACACGGCGAGATGACTCGGAGCCTGTCCGCGGCTCGCGACCAGTCCCGACTGGGCAACAAACCAGGTGCTGGGTGTGTCATCGAGCATGCGCACTGAGGGTTCGCGCACTCCGGCTTCTTGCGGATAGCGCAGCAGGTCGGCGTTGCGCAGCGTGCCACCGCGGGTGTCGATGCGCAACGAAAGTACATCGGTGGTAACGGTGATGATGCGTTCGGGCGCAGTATTCGGCGGTGTCTGCGCGCCCGCTTCGACGCCGGCTGCAATAGCAGTTTCGCTCGGCGCTGATGAAGGCTTGGGTACGTCGTCGGCGCTGTCCGCGCGCGACTGTGCTGGCTCGACGCCGCCTGCGTTTGTGGTCGCTGATGATCCGCTGGTAGTGATCGGGTGGTAATCGGTTTGCCAGGCCTGCCACAACAGATAGCCGATAGCAAACAATGCCATCCACAGAAACAAGCGGGTGTTATTCATGATTGAGAGCCTGAGGAGGTGGCGGACCGCAGAGCGTGCTGCCATCACTGGCGACGCTGGATGCGATGGGATCGAGCATTTTGCCCGCGTCCGGTTGCAGCTTCAATGCAGCGGCACGGCTGAAGATCTTGGCGATGTCTTTGCGCAGCGCCGTGTTGTCCGCAGCGCCGATGGCGCCTCGCGCCAACAGCACCAGATCGATCGCTGGTAGTTGCTCGCGTTGTTTGCGGAATGCTTCGCGCAACAAGCGTTTGACGCGATTGCGTTCGTGCGCCATTTTCAGCACGCGTTTGGGTACATTGATGCCGAGGCGCGCTCCGGCAGTGGGCGAAGGCCGAACCAGGGCCCTGAAAAAGGTCGAGCCGGCACTTTGGCCGGCTCGGAATACTTCGTCGAACGCTGCTCGCGTCAGCAGTCGCGCCGCACGCGGAAAAGTGTTTCCGCCCACGGCTCGGGCCTTACTTAGGGGATCAGCTTGGTACGACCCTTGGCGCGACGGGCATTGAGGATGTTGCGACCGTTTTTGGTCGCCATGCGAGCACGAAAACCGTGGTCGCGCGCACGCTTGAGGTTGCTGGGTTGAAAGGTGCGCTTCATGGCGGCAGCCTGATGTCTAGTTGAAAGAGGTCGGCGAGAATAGGCAGGAAGGGCTTTGCCGTCAAGTCCGCTGTTCAATCCATGTTGCCGTGGGGAAACGGAAATCAGCGTTTGTCCACAGGTGCGTCGCGCTCAAGGCAGTTATCCACAGCCTGCTATGCTGCCCGACCCGCAGATTGGTCGGTTGCATTATTCATGGAAACTCTTTGGGATCGCTGCGTTTCCCGGTTGGAAGCGGAGTTCAGCGAGCAGGATATTCTGACCTGGTTGCGACCACTGCAAGTGCAGGAGGGCGATGTCTGCTGCGCCTGTTGGCACCCAATGGTTTCGTGTTGGATGTGGTGCGCGAACGCTTTCAGGATCGTATCGAGGCGATTGCCGCTCATCTGGCGGGCACCAAGCTCGAGGTACGCTTTGAGGTGGGCTCTTTGGCGCGTCATGTCGCGGAGCCGCGTGAGACGAAGCCTGCCACCAGCCAGGTTGGTCCCGCCCCGTTGGAAGCTGATTTCAACAGCAACCTCGATCCGCATTACACGTTTCACAATTTTGTTGAAGGCAAGTCCAATCAGCTTGGGCGGGCAGCGGCCTATCAAGTCGCGATGAACCCCGGACGACGCGAGTCAAATCCCTTGCTGCTGTATGGGGGCACCGGGCTTGGCAAGACGCATTTGATGTACGCCGCAGGGAACTTGATGCGCCAGAACAACCCTGGATTTCGTGTTCTGTACCAGCGCTCGGAACAGTTCTTCAGCGCCATGATCAAGGCGCTGAACGCGAAAAACATGGATGATTTCAAATATCGCTATCGCTCGGTCGACGCGCTGTTGATTGACGATATTCAGTTTTTTGCCGGCAAGGACCGCACCCAGGAAGAATTTTTCCACACTTTCAACGCGTTGTTTGAGTCCAATCAGCAGATCATTCTGACCTGTGACCGCTATCCCAAAGAAGTGGAAAACATGGAACCGCGACTGACCTCGCGACTGGGTTGGGGCCTGCCGGTGGCGATTGAACCACCCGATTTTGAAACGCGTGCTGCGATCCTGCTGCGCAAGGCCGAACTGAAGGGTTTATTGCTGCCCGAGGAAGTGGCATTTATGCTCGCCAAGCGCATGCGATCGCATGTTCGCGACCTCGAAGGCGCACTCAACACGCTCGCTGCCCGCGCCCATTTCACCGGTCGTGCAATCACCATCGAGTTCGCACAGGAAGCGCTACGTGATTTGTTGACCGTGCAGGAGCGCACGCTGAGCATACCCAACATCCAGAAGGTGGCTGCCGACTACTACCAGCTGCGTGTTTCCGACCTGCTGTCAAAACGTCGCACCCGGCAACTGGCTCGGGCCCGTCAAATGGCCATGGCCCTGTGCAAGGAGTTGACACGGCACTCGCTGCCAGAGATTGGCGATAGCTTTGGCGGGCGCGACCATACCACGGTGTTGCACGGGTGCAGGTTGATTGCAGAGTTGCGCGAAACCGACGGCAAGCTGCGTGAAGACTGGGAGAAGCTGCTGCGTTCTTTGTCGGGCTGATCTGGCCGGGGACAGACTGTGGACAACCTGTGCGGCTATAGTTATCCACAATCAGTCCACAACGCTGATCGGCACCTGTGCACAACAATTGGAAGCCCGGAGCGTGTTGTGGCACAAGGGCTGGAGCCTGATCCTTGAAGTTATCCCCATCCTTCATCATCATCAACATCTTTATTAATAACTAAAAGAAGAGCCCCGTTTTGGTGCCAAACTTCTGAATCGAATTCGAACCAGACCATTGTCGAGAGCACAGCGATCATGAAATTCAGTATTCAACGTGAAGCATTGCTGCGCCCCCTTACCCAGGTCGTGGGTGTGGTTGAGCGCCGTCAGACACTTCCGGTATTGGCCAACGTGCTGGTGGTGGTGGACGAGGGTGGGGTCGGGTTTACCGGCAGCGACCTGGAAGTGGAGATGTTTGCCCGCTGTGCGGCTGACAGCACGCAAAGCGGCGAGATCACGCTGCCAGCGCGAAAATTTTTCGACATTGTCCGGGCATTACCAGACGGAAGCCGGATCGATGTGGCGCAGAGCGGCGATCGGGTCACCATCAAGGCAGGTCGGAGTAAATTCACCCTGTCGACGCTGCCAGCGTCGGAATTCCCAACGGTAGACGATATCGATGTCGTCGAACGGGTGACGTTGTCAGAAGCAACGCTCAAGGAATTGATTGACCGAACGGGTTTCGCCATGGCGCACCAGGACGTACGTTATTACCTCAATGGCTTGTTGTTTGATTTGCGCGAGGGTGTGCTGCGCTGCGTAGCGACCGACGGACATCGGCTCGCACTCTGTGAGACGCCGATCGACTTGGCAGTGAAAGCGCGCAAGCAGATCATCATTCCGCGCAAGGGTGTACTTGAGCTGCAGCGCCTGCTCGATTCCGGCGAAGGCACGATCGAGATCGAGTTTGGCAAGAACCACGTGCGTGCCCGGCGTAGCGATTTTGTTTTTACCTCCAAGCTGATCGATGGACGCTTCCCCGATTACGAGGCGGTGATTCCGATTGGAGCGGATAAGACCGTGGTCTTGTCGCGTGATGAGCTCAAGGCGGCGCTGGGACGCGCAGCGATTCTGTCGAATGAGAAATATCGTGGCGTCAAGCTCGAGGTATCGCTCAACAAGCTATACATCGTGGCGCACAATCCGGAACAGGAAGAGGCGACTGAAGAGGTTGAGGCAGATACCGTGGTCGAGGGGCTGTCGGTGGGATTCAACGTCAATTACGTGATGGATGCACTCAGTGCGTTGCGTGGTTTGCAGGTGATGCTGTGCCTGCGCGATAGCAATTCAAGTTGTCTTATTCGCGATGCGGAAAACGATCGTTCGCGCCATGTCATCATGCCGCTGAGGCTGTAACCGCGCGCTGATGTTAAAAAAATTCGCATAGCCAGCTACGCACTGTTATTTGAAACCGTATTTGGACAAGGCGCGCTCGATCATACCGACCAAGCGTACACGCATATGGCGGAGGCCTTAGCCGCGTTTCAGCG
>JANMSL010000408.1:0-13758 GCA_031389245.1 Lysobacterales bacterium
GGTTATCGCCACCCCAGAAGCGGTCGTCCGGGATCAGCTCAGAGAGTTTGAGTCGATGACGACCGGCGCTTACCCGGAATACGTTGTTGCTCAAGGCGCCGCCGAGGCGGCCGTCGATGCTGTGCAACATGACCGCAAAAATTGATTCGCGCAGCGGCGGCTTGAGTACCAGATTGATTCGCCCACAGCCTTGAGGTGCGGCTGGCGGGGTGACCGCCAGCCGATAGGCGGGGACGTCGACGCGATCCACCGCACCGCTGATTGCCAACTGCTCCGAAGCGCGCTGCACGTGCAGATCGATAGTCGCGCGCTCGGCTTGAACCGCATCGCGCAGTTGCGCTGCGGCGGTATCACCGGCGACGAGTTCAGCACCGTTTACGCGCAGTAGACGGTCACCGGAGCGCAGGTCCATGCGCTCGGCGGCGCCTCCCGGTGTGGTCGCCATCACCCGCGGCAATCCGCCGTCCATCGGCCGCGGATCGATCACCGCGCCCAGTTCATGGCGCACCCTGGCGCCCTGTTCGAACACGACGGGCGTGCCGTCGGCATTTGCCGGCGCGAACTCGACCAGAGCCAGAACAGCGTTGTCCAACGCCGCGTTGTCTGCGGTCACCAGTACAGTGGGCCCAGCTGCAGCGGAGCCCGCGACCGCGAGCGCCACGAGCAGGAACAGGCGGGAATGCAGCTTCGGGTACCACTTAAAGCCGGATGATTGCATCATGATGGTAGCTCTCCTGGTTGATTTGAGTGGCGGCAAACTCACGCGCCTGCCACAGGGCGTCAATCTGTTCGGGGCTTGCGCCCCGGTCGTAGGCGGCCTGCAAGCTTCGATCGATATCGCGCAGGTCCGCTGCGATCTCGGTCATCGGTGCGGCTTCCAGCGTCAGCGCGGGTGCATCGACGGGCACCGGCACCCGGACCATCAACAGCGCCAGCAGTACAAGGGCGCCAAGCACGCCGCTGCCCGCCAACAAGCGTCGCCGTCGCCGTCGCCGCAGGCGCGTGCGTTCGATCCTTGGCCAAAGTGCAGCGCTGGAATCAGCTACTGGCAATCCCGACAGATATCCGCGCACGCCGCCGTCCGGATCAAATTGAATTGAATTTTCTGAATCGCCGGTCATTGTGTTGACTCCTCATGAATCGCGCGCCGAAGCCGCTCCAGGCTGCGCGCCAGTAACGACTTCGACCAACTTTCGGAGTGCTTGAACAGCGCTCCGATCTCACTGTGCGAATAGCCCTCCATCTCGTGCAACCAGACCACGGTACGTGCCCGTTCCGGAAGTCGGGCAAGCAGCCCCAGCGCTTCCTGCTGGTTGTTCTGCCGGCATTGACTGGCACTGAGCTGGTCGATCTCGTCGTCGCTGCCGATCCAGCGTTGCTCGGAGCGCAGCTGGTCGATCGCGGTATTGACCAGCAGCCGCTTCAACCAAAGACCAAAAGGCGCGTCACCGCGATAGCCGCCGAGTTTTTCGAATGCGCGGACAAAACTGTCGTGCACCGCATCCTCGGCTGCAGCAGGTCGTCCGAGTATGCGTAACGCCAGACCAAACGCCGCCCGCTCATAACTGCGATAGATGGTCTCCAGCGCGGCACTGTCGCCATGCTGCGCTGCCGCCAGGGTCGCCGCATCCAGTGTTGTAGCAAACCCTGCCTCGCTACGCATTGTGGTCATTGCCTTGTGCTTTGCAGAATGGACGAAGCTGTGGGCAAAATCGTTGCAGCTCATTCTGGACGCAAGCAGCTGAACCCGGTGTACCGTTCACGACCAGCTCGACGTGGCCTTTCCGCGTCGGGTGAAATATCCGAACCGGGACAAACAGGACATTCTCACCGGCAGCCGCCTGCTTGCCTACACGGTCGCTGGACTCGCCAATCAAGCTTCGGCACGCCACAATTGCTGCATGACGGAAATCTGCAATATCGCCAGTCATCTGGGCGAGGAAGCAATACGCCAGCCAGATCGGCCGGCAATCCATTGCCCCGAGCGCATCGGCGGCAAAGGCATGCCGCGTTATCGGAGCATGAATTTTGCCGAACTTGCCGCCGAGACTGATCTGATCGCCGCCGGCCTCGTCGCCAGCGGTATCGGTCGCGGCGTGCGTGCCGCGCTCATGGTGCGTCCGTCGATCGAGCTGTTCGTGCTGATGTTCGCGTTGTTCAAGGCCGGCGCCGTACCCGTACTGATAGACCCGGGCATCAATCGCAAGCAGCTCAAGCAATGCCTCGATGAGGCTGCGCCCGAAGCGTTCATTGGCATTCCGTTGGCGCATGCCGCCAGTCTGGCGCTGGGTTGGGCGCGGGCCAGCATCCGGCGTCGCGTCACAGTCAATGGCCGGCGCTGGTTCTGGGGCGGGCTCAACTACGTCGGGCTGCGCGATCTGGGCAGGGCGCAAGGCGCGTTCACCATTGCCGATACGCGCTGCGACGAACTCGCTGCGATCCTGTTTACCAGCGGTGCCACTGGGGTACCCAAGGGCGTGGAATACACACATCGTCAATTTGCCGCCCAGGTCGAGATGATCCGCAGTGCCTTCGGCATCTGGCCGGGCGAAGTGGACATGCCGACGTTTCCGCCGTTCGCATTGTTCGACCCGGCGTTGGGCATGACCAGCGTGATTCCCGACATGGATCCAACCCGACCGGCGCAGGCCGACCCGGCCAAATTGATCGCCGCAATCGAGCGCAACGGCGTCACCACCATGTTCGGCTCGCCTGCCCTGATCGATGTGCTGGCCCGCTACGGTGAGGCCCATGGCATCAAGCTGAAAACACTGCGCCGGGTTATTTCCGCAGGTGCGCCGGTGCCGCCGGAGACGGTGGCGCGGTTAATGAAGGTGCTCAAGCCCAAAGCCCAGGTGTTCACCCCCTATGGCGCCACCGAATGTCTGCCGGTGTGCGCGATCGATGGCCGCGAAATTCTTGCGGTCTCGCACCTTACTGCCGAGGGCGCCGGCATCTGTGTCGGCCGGCCGCTGCCGGAGAATCAGGTGCAGCTGATCCGTATCGATGACAACGAAGTACACGAGATCAGCTACGCCACACGCGTGCTGACCGGGGGCGTCGGCGAAATCGTAGTGCGCGGCCCGAGCATGAGCGAGCGCTATCACAACCGCCCTGAAGCCAACCGGCTCGGCAAGATCCTGACTCATGAGGGTGTCTGGCATCGCATGGGCGATCTCGGTCGCTTCGATGAAGAGGGGCGTCTGTGGTACCTGGGCCGTAAGTCGCATCGCGTCGAGACTGGCAACGGCCAGTTCTTGCCTGAGCCGGTGGAGGGCATTTTCAATGCGCATCCATCGGTGCGCCGTAGCGCATTGATTGGACTGATCGATGCCGAAGGTCGGCGCATGCCCGGCATTTGCATCGAACTGCGTCAGGGTATGAAGGAGCGCGATTGGCAGCCGATTCGCAATGAGCTGCGTCAGATCGGCGCGCGTCATATGATCACCTCGGCAATCCGGCACTTCTTTTTGCATCCAGGATTCCCGGTGGATATCCGCCACAATGCCAAGATCGATCGGCCGGCGCTTGCGGCATGGGCGGCGCGCAAGCAACGCTGATAACACGCGACAACGCTGGCTCAACTGCGCAACGCAGCGCACCTTGAAACGGCAACGAGCGATGCAACGGGAACGAGCGCTGGGACGGTAACGTCGCCGTGGTAAAGGGAATGATTCGGAGAAGGGCGCAATGAAAGTTCTGGTCACTGGTGGCGGCGGATTCCTCGGCTCGCACATCTGCAAACAGTTGCGTTTCCGCGGCCATGACGTGGTCAGCATCGCGCGCAACCGCTACCCCGCTCTGGATCAGATAGGCGTGCGTCAGGTGCTGGGCGATATCAGTGCGTTTGATCCCATGCTCAATGCAACCAAAGGCTGCGACGCGGTGATCCACACTGCTGCGCGCGCCGGTATCTGGGGAAGTCTGGCCGATTATTCGACGACCAACATCGGCGGCACCGTGTCGGTGCTTGGCGCCTGCGATATGAATGGCGTGCGCAAGATGGTCTACACCTCTTCACCGAGCGTGGTGCACAGCGGAGCCGACATCGAAAATGGCAACGAATCACTGCCCTATGCTGCCGAATTCAAAGCCCATTATCCGGCGACCAAGGCTGCGGCCGAGCGACTTGTTCTGCAAGCCAACGGGCCCAACCTGGCTACCGTGGCGCTGCGTCCACATCTGATCTGGGGGCCAGGCGACAATCACCTGTTGCCGCGTCTGGTGCAACGTGCGCGCGCCGGCAAGCTGCGCTTCATCGGACCATCGAAGAAAATCGATACGGTGTACATCGACAACGCGGTCCAGGCACACATGGATGCGCTCGATCAATTGGAGGTCGGCGCAGCCTGCGCCGGCAAGGCGTACTTCATCTCCCAAGGACAGCCGATCGCGCTGGACGAGATGGTCAACAAGTTGCTCAAGGCTGTCGGATTGCCCGCGGAGCAACGCCGCGTGTCGATCGGGATGGCCAAGGCTGTGGGGTTTCTCTACGAACAATGGTATCGCCTGACCAATAATCGCAACGAGCCACCGATGACGCGTTTCCTCGCCGAGCAACTCAGCAGTGCGCACTGGTTCAATATCGGCGCCGCCCGCCGCGATCTCGGCTACCAGCCGAAGGTCACGCTGGCCGAAGGCATGGTGCGGATCAGTGAATGGTGGCTGCGGGAAGGCAAGATAAAGTATCCGGCTTGAACGCACGCCGGTGACGTCACTGTCGCGTGGCATCAACCTCAACTCCAGATCGTCGTGATCAAGCCACAAGCTGACGCAGGTGCCACTTGCCAAATCCGCAACAACCGCAACACTGCGTAGATGAATACCACCCTGTCGGTGACCAGCGTCGATGGCGCGACGGCGCAGCTGATCGTCAACGCGCCTGAGGGCGCGCGCACCTGGATTTATTGGTGCCCGGCGATGGGTGTGACGGCGCGCCAATACCGCATTTTCGCCGAGGCGGTCGCGCAGGCCGGCGTCGGGATTGCGACGCATGAGTGGCGCGGTGCCGGCTCCAGCGATCAACGCGCTTCACGCAAGTGCGACTGGGGTTATCGCGAACTGCTCGATGATATTGAAGCCGGGGTTGCCGCCCTGCGCAGCGCGCACGAGGTGCGCCGGCTGCTGATCGGCGGCCATAGCCTGGGCGCCCAGATCGGCATACTGGCCCTGGCGCGCAATCGCTCCTTGGCCGATTCGGTGTTGCTGATCGGCAGCGGAATTCCTTGGTGGCGCACGTTCCCGGTTTGGCAGCGCCCGTTGGTGGTCGCTGTATTTATCTGGTTTCGTGCTCTGTCGGCAATGTGCGGATGGTTTCCCGGCCGGCGCGTGGGATTTGCCGGAGACGAGGCGCGCGGCGTTATTCGCGACTGGGCACGCAGTGGCATGAGCGGGCGCTATCATCCCGACCGAATCGAAGCCGCACTTGATGCGAGTTTGGCGGCACTCGAAGTACCGGGTTGGGCGGCACACCTGCAAGACGATCGGTTCGCGCCGAAGCAGTCATTCAACGAACTTCAGTCCCGGCTGAGTCGCGCGCAGTGGACCACTGTGGGTTTCAACAAAGCAGCTTTCGCCTCGCGCCTGGCCACACACTTTTCCTGGATGAAAGAGCCAGGGCCAGTAGTTGCTCCGTTGGCGGCATGGCTGCGCAATTCAGTAGGAACAGTCGCCAGCGGCGATGGCTGACGATGCCTGAGGGCACTGTGCAATCTCGTGGGGATTCGCAGGAACCATCCGTGGTGCGCTAATCGGGCCCGCGCTTGCCAGCGGAAATATTGCATCACTCGCTTCGATGAACTCTTGGCCTTGATCGAACCGTCCATGGTGCAGCGCTCCAGCCGTGCATCCATGCACGGCGTTCAGTTCGGCTGAAGATGCCTGGGGCATCTTCAACGCGCCTCGCTTCACCCATGCGCATGCGTTCGGCGCGGCTGACGATGCCTGGGGGCACTGTGCAAGCGCTTGGGGTTTCGCAGACACCATCCTTGGTGCACTACATCCGGCCCGCGCGTCGTGCGCGTGCGTTCGGCTCTGCGTACGATGCCTGGGGGCATCGCACGCAGAGCCTCACCCAAGCCAATTCAGGATGGGCTGCCACTCGTCTCGACAGGGGGCAAGCGCGGCGCTGTGGTAGTCAAAGACGCCGCGCCCGAGCGCACCGGCCAGGACATAGGCCTGCGTGTCACGCAGGCTGGCGATCAGTGGGAACGGCAGCTCGGCACTGTGTTCGCTGAAATCCCGGGCGGCCAGGGTACGCGTTTTGACCCGGTTGGCGATGATGCCAACGCGCACATTGCCGCTGCGTACTGCGGAAGACTGCCGCAGTTCCTGCAGGAACGCCTTGCTGGCGCGAAGGTCGAACGCCGAAGGCACGATTGGTACCAGCACCGTATCGCAGCGACGCAGATATTCGGAGATCTGATGGCTGCGCAATCCTGCGGGTGTGTCCACCAGCAATACCTCGGTGCTCGGCGGGATGCGCAGCGTCCAACCCTGAGTCAGTCCCTGGCCAGTATCAGGACTGGGCATGACCGGAATCATCGGCGACAGATCACCGCGTGCGCTCGCCCACTCCACACTGGAGCCCTGCGCGTCGGTGTCGATCAGCCACACTTTGCGCCCCGCCTGCGCCAGCGCAACGGCGAGATTGGTCGTCACTGTGGTCTTGCCACAGCCACCTTTCGTGCTGGCGATAAGGATCTTCTGCATCAGGGCCCCGAATTGACCAGATCGAATCTACAGGGTTTGCCGGCTGTGCGGCAGCGCGTGTTTCACGCTCCCGATCACTCAGCCTCAGCGCGGGCCGGACTGTGCGGGGCGGTCGCCGCGCGCAAAAGCCCAGGCCAGCGCGAGCCAGCCTGCAATCAACAGCAGCCCTCCGATCGGCGTGAGCGCTCCCACCCAGCGCGGCGCTGCCAACGCCAGCGCGAGCAGGCTGCCGCTGAACAGCACAATGCCGGACAAGAACAACGCCGCAGCCACACGGCCGGACACGTGCTTCGTACTGGCATCCCATTGCAGTGCCAGCAGTGCCGCGAGGACATGCCAGAACAGATAACTCACCGCGGTCTGCCAAAGCCCCAACTGAGCGGCGCTGAATCCGTCGCGCAGCGCATGCGCGCCAAACGCTCCCAAGACGACGCCGCAGGTGCCCAACAGTGCGGCAATCGAACGCAATGCAGTTACACCAGGACCCATGTGCCACTCCCTCACTGTTGATCGGCATTGTGCGTGAACCAGCGCGGGACAGCCATGCCCTATGGCAGGGGGCACCTGGCGTTAACGCCAGGTTAGCGAAGCGCACGCTATCAAGTCGCGGCAATGCTGCCCGCCAACTACCCTTTCGAACTGCGCCCGACCCGTCGCACGCCTTGGCGTTCGCGCTTGCCGCGCGTGTTCGCGATCTGGATCAGCCTGACGGTACACCTGGGGGCATTGCTTCATCTGCTGGCACCGCCGCAACCGAGTGCATCGCAACACCGCGCGAGCGCCAACGCCAGCGATAGTCTGCAGGTCATCCTGCTCGATGCACAACCGCCACTTGCACCCGCGGCGACACGGCTTGTGCCCACGATCATGCGCTCGCCGTCGGCGCAACGACTCAGGCCGCCGCTCGCCACGCCGTTACCCACGCCCATGCACTCCACAATCGAGGCGCAGGTCGACCCTCAACGTGATACCCCTACAGCAGCCGCACTGTTCGGCAGTATCGAAGGCGCGGCCCGCGCGTTGAGCGATGGCGATCCGCGTCTGCCCAATGCCGGCATGCCCAGTGCGCGGGCGCGACTGCCGGGCAGCGATCAAGCCATCATCGATCTGCCACTGCGCTTCAAGCGCCGGCCAACGCCGCAGCAGCTCACAATGTTTGCGCTGCGCATCTTCGTCGCGACCATGGCCGCCAATCCAGATGACATGGAAAGCGTGAAAACCCTGCGCAATCCGCTGCAGGATCTGACCGACGCGCACATGCTCGGCATCAAAGAGCCCGAGTGCAATGACCCGGACGATCCGTTGCGCGATCCGCGCTGCTATCCGCCGCCGCCGCGCTGAGGCGCAAGGCTGAACGGTACCCAACCTGGTGCGATGGATTAACGGGTAATTACGCAGCCTCCCCGTATCAAGGGCGGCTTATGCTGATCGCTGACCTTTCCATCGACCTACTGCCTATACGCACCCGTTCACCGTCGGTGGATGTGCGACGCGCGCTGGGAATCGCCGTAGCACTCATGCTGCATGTGCTGTTGCTGCTCTATGTGCTGCTGCCGCCGGCGCCAATGCGACTGGTCGCGCCAGAGCAATCGCAGGCAGCAGTGATGAGCTTGGTATTTATCCAGCCCACCGCGCCGGCGCAGCATTCAATGCAGAGAACGCCGGCCACATCGCCGTCGCGCTCGAACCATGGCGCATTGCCCGCTCGCAGACGCGCGCCGCAACCCGCTCCCGAAGTGACTTCCGAAAGCGCGATGACTGCCGAATTTATCGAGCCCAAGGTCAGCGCTGGCGAACTGTTCGATGACATCCAGGGGGCCGCTGCCGAAGTGGTTGCGAAAGATCCACGGCTCCCCAACGCCGGCATGCCCAGGGCTTTGGGTCAGGTGCCCGGTCGTGCCGAGCCGTTCATTCACCTGCCGCTGCAACATCAGCAGGGCGGCGCCCTCAGGCGCACACTGGAGGCGATCGGCAAGCACATGATTGTCGGTGGATTGCCGGAGAACCCGCTGCACTCGATGGCGCAACGCGCCAGTCAGGACCGCAATGAGCCGGTGTGCAACGATCCGGAAAACCCGCTTGCCGACGAACGCTGCTGGTTGCCGCCCGAGGAGTAACTTATGAATGCGCTGTACAGCAAACGTGATCGTAGCCGTTGCCAGCCAATCATGGCCGGGGTGCCAGGCCAAAGCCGCCTGCCATGAACCGCGAGCGTCCTCAAGCCTGAGAAGTAGCTACTTTCATTCTGAGTTCATCGCAGAGATTTAGCATGCGCGGCCAGCTTGGCGCACGCACTCGATGGGCCAGCATCATCACCATCAACACGGGACACACGGAGCGATGAAAATGCAAAAACAAGAAATGAAAATGAGCGGTACGGGCATTGCGGGAATGCAAAAACGGATGACACAGAAAATGCTTGCAGTGGCATTGCTTTCAACCTTGGCGGTTACGGCGCGCGCGGAGGGTTGGTCCGGTGCCGGCGAGCTTGGTCTGGTGATCTCCAGCGGCAATGCCGATGCGTCGACGGTGAATGCCAAACTCGGCCTGAAGAAGGAAGACGAATCCTGGCTGTATGAGGGTTCAATCCTGGCGCTGCGTGCTGAAGGCGGCGATGAAGTCACCGCCGAGCGTTGGGAAGTAGCGGCCAAGGCCGGCTTGAAGCTCAACGACATCAGCTTCATGTACGCCTCGTATCGGCATGAGGATGACAACTTTGCGCCGTTCGAGCGGCAGACCACGGTGGCGGTGGGCTATGGTCGCCAGGTGATCAAGAGTGAAGCCACCCAGCTATCGTTCGAAGCCGGTCCGGGATACAAGTGGGTCGATCCGGAGAGTACCCAATTCAATTCGCAGGGCGAGTTGGTGCTACGCGGCAACATGGACTTCAAGCACGCCTTCAACGCCAGCACATCGTTGTACAACACGCTGCTGGTGGAAAGCGGCAGCGACAACAGCTTTCTGCAAAACGATATCGGCGTGCAGGTGAAGATGTCCGAGCGGCTGGCGTTGAAGTCCGGATTGCTGGTGCGGCACAATACCGATGTCGTGGCGCCGACCAGGAAGACCGACACGTTGACAACGATCAACCTGGCCTACGGGTTCTGAATCATCGGGCAGAGGCTGCTGCAGCGATCGATGCCTGTGGCTGGCGATCACGCTGCATGTGCCCACCCGGGCGCGACCAAGTGCTCGGGGTAGTCAGTTGCCATCGGGGTGAAGTCTGGGTCGTCCGTTACGGTTCGACCGGAAAATAGTAGACGCGACGAATCCGCCCGGACTCGAATTCGTACACCGAAAGGCTGCGTTGCTCGCGACGTCCCTTTTTACTGTCCCAGCCGGCGACCTCGACCGCGCTGATGCGCGAGCTGCTTCGCGTGACCTGCGTCAATCGGGAGCGGCAGCTGGGACAGGATTTGAAATAGTCGCGCATCCCCTTGCGCAACGCCTCACGTCCCCGTGTTTCGGTGCCAATGACGGTGCCTTGAATGCTCAGCCATTCGATTTCGTCGTCGACCAGAGCGGCCATCGCATCGGCATCCTGCGCGTTGAAGGCAGCCACGAAGCGGCGCACCAGGCGTTCGTTCGCAGTGGCATCCGAGGCCACCGTTGCCGGCGCGAAAACGCAACACAGCAGCAACGCGACGCCGACTGATCGAATCCGGTGCATGGGGTTTCTCCAGGTCATGGTGGTGCAAACAGCGCTGAGCATAGGCAATCGCGGTGCACAGCGCACCTCACCCAAAGCGTCCGATCGCAGATCGGACCCACGGGAGCGGTGTGGGTCCGCGCTGCGCGCGGTCGCTGTGTGACAATGCCACATGATCTCAAAGCGTCCGATCGCAGATCGGACCCGGGCCTAGAATTCATTGCCGATGAAGCGCAATCCAACCCCGGCCTCGGTGCGGATATAGCGCGGAGCGGTCGCATCGTCGCCAAGCTTGGTACGCAGCTTGGCGACCAGGATACGCAGGTAGTGGGTGTCCTGCTGGTGTGTCGGTCCCCACAGCTCGCGCAGCAACTGCGGCTGGGTGAGCACGCGCCCGGTATGTTGCATCAGCAACGCGAGCAATGCCCATTCCTTACGGCTGAGGGTTAGCGGTTCACCGTCGCGAGCGACCTGCCGCCGCGCGATATCGATGCGCAGATGGCCGTCGTCAAACGCCGGCGTTGGCTCGCCCTCGGGACTGCGCTTGAGCAGCCCGCGTAGTCGCGCCGAAAGCTCCTGCACGCCGAACGGCTTGGTGACATAGTCGTTGGCGCCGGCATCGAGCGCGGCGACTTTCTCGTTCTCGTTGGAACGCACCGACAACACGATCACTGGCAGCGACGACCAGGTGCGCAGCTCTTTCAAAACTTGCTGGCCATCCATATCCGGCAGGCCCAAGTCGAGAATCACCAGATCAGCGCCACGTGTTGCCAGCAGATCCAGCCCGTCGCGGCCGCTACCCGCTTCCGCAACTTCATAGCCCTGCGCGCGCAGACTGATGCCGAGGAAACGACGGATCTGAACTTCGTCGTCGATGACCAGAATCTTGAAGGCATCAGCCAAGGTCATGCATCCTGCTGCTGCGGCGGTGGCTCGCTGATCGGTAGCGTAATCCGAATCGTGGTGCCGCGGCCGGTCTCGGTGGCCAGCGCTTCAACGCTGCCGCCGTGCGCGCCGATCATGCCTTGGCAGATGGTGAGACCAAGACCAGTGCCCTGGGCACCGCGATCGCCACGCTGCACCGAGTAAAACATGTCGAAGATCTGCTTGCGTTCTCCCTCCGGAATGCCGGGGCCGCGGTCGATGATGTCGATGCGCAGACGTCCTTCGAATACCACGGCACGCAAACTCACCGCCGCCCCTTCCGGCGAGAATTTTGCCGCATTCTCGAGAATGTTGAACAGTGCTTGCTCGATCAAGGCCGGATGCACATTGAGCAACGGCAACGTGGGTGAGAGGTGCATATCAATTGGCACAGCGGGGTAAAGTTTACGCAGTCGTGCCAGCGCGGAACCGGCGATCTCGTCGAACCCGGACCACTGCCGTTGCAGATCGAGCGTGCCATGGCCGAGCTTGGTCATATCCAGCAGGTTCTGGATATAGCGGTCCAGTCGCTGCCCCTCGCTGAGGATGCCCTCGGCCAACGCACGCTTGTCTTCTTCGGACAGCTTGTCGGTGTACACACTCAGACTCTCCGCACTGCCGATGATTGCCGACAGCGGCGAACGCAGATCGTGCGACACCGATGACAGCAGTGCGGCGCGCAGCAGATCGGTTTCCGCCTGCACGCGTGCTGCCTCCAACTGGGTAACCATGCGCGTACGCGCCAGCGCCTGTGCCAGATCCTGCACCATCGCCTGGGCCAGCGTGCTCAACTCCGGACGCAGGCGGGTTACCCCTTCAGCAAAGCGAAGACAGACGACACCGAGTGGCTGCTCGCCTACGATCATCGGCACACACCACCACGCCGATCCTTGCAGCGTATCGGTGGTGCGCCCTGCCAGTTGCTGATGCGCCAAGCTCCAGTCGGCGGCGGCGGTCGCCTGCACGTCGAGCGTGGCACGCGCAGGATCGCGCGCGACTTCGGTCAGGCGTCGCGTTCCTTCCTGCGCGACCAGCAGCACTACGTCGGCGGCTAGGGTTTCGCGCAACGCCTGCGTCGCAGCGCGGAATACCTGGGTTTCGTCGGCCGCCGCCGACAACTGCTGACCGAGTCGCTGCAATGTCGCCGCGTGCGTGTTGGCGGCACGCAGCATCAATACCTGCGAGCGCAAACGGTTCGCCAGTCGACTGCAAATCAGCGCGACCACCAGAAATGCCGCGACCGTCACCACACCGCGGCCAGCCGAGATGTAGAGTGTGAAACGTGGTTCGATGAAGAAAAAATTGTAGGCGAGAAAACATAGCGTGGCCGCGTACACCGCCACCGCCATTCGCGTACGTACTGCAACGAACAACACACCGGTGATGAAGATCAGCGACAGGTCCTGCAATGACAGGAAATAGTCCGCGATCGCGGCCAGCCCGGTGGTCAACACGGCAACGATGCTGGCGTAAATCAACTCGCCCTTGATTCCCGCGTTGGGCTCGTCGCTCTGCTCCAGCGCACGGCGCGCGCGGGCGCGCGCATACGGCGTGCTGATGATGGTCAGCTCGAAATGCGCGCCCTTGTGCAGTAGCTGCTGGGTCAAGGTTCGATTGAATATTCGCGCGAACGGCCGTTCGCGCGTGCGTCCGATCACGATGGTCGAAACGGTATTGCGACTGGCGTGCGCCAGCAATTCGTCTACTACAGACAGTCCGCGCAGTTGGACCGTCTCGCCGCCAAGGCGACGCGCCAAAGCGAAACTTTCTTCGACCATGCGCTGGCGATCGCCAGCGACTTGTCCGTTGTCGACGAACACCACTGCCCATGGTGCCTGCCGCCGCTCGGCGATCTTGCGCGTCACGCGCACCAGGTACTCGCTGTGTTCGAATCCATCAATGGCGGCGATGACACGACGTCGCACGGGTACCGCACCCACACCCCGTGCCGCCATATGCTCACGCATATCGGCATCAACGCGATCGGCAACGAGTTGCACGGCGAGGTCGCGCAATGCGGTCAGATTCGAGGCCGAGAAAAACGCCTGCAGCGCGGCGGCGGCCTGCTCGCCCATGTACACCTTGCCCTGCTGCAGACGTTCGATCAATTCTCTTGGCGGTAGATCGACCAGCACAATGTCGCGGGCGCGATCGAGAAACGCATCCGGCACCGTTTCGGTAACGCGCACGCCGGTGATCTGGCGGACTATGTCGTTGAGACTCTCGATGTGCTGAATGTTGACGGTCGTATAGACGTCAATGCCCGCATTGAGCACCTCTTCGATGTCCTGATAGCGGCGTTCGTGGCGGCTGCCGGGCGCGTTGGTATGCGCCAGTTCGTCGATGATCGCCACGCGTGGTTTGCGCGCGAGCAGGGCATCCAGGTCCAGCTCGGTCAGCTCGCGGCCCTTGTAGTCGATGGTTTTACGCGGCAGCAATTCAAGACCTTCGACCAACGCCTGGGTTTCCACCCG
>JANMSL010000540.1:0-16486 GCA_031389245.1 Lysobacterales bacterium
GCGGTCGACTTTCGGCAAATGCGGCGCACGCTCGTCGACTGCGGCCAGAATTTCCACGCGCTTGATCGAATCGATTCCCAGATCGCCTTCCAGGTCCATGTCCAGTTGCAGCATGTCGACCGGGTAGCCGGTTTTCTCGGCGACGACGGCGAGCAGCAGCGCTTCCAGCGCCGGTGCTGCGTTCGCCAGCACGGCTGTCGCGGAAGCCGCTCCCACATCAGCCGCTCCCACAACAGCCGGTGCTACAAACTCCGGTGCTGGCGCCGGCAGCGACACCGGTGGTGACGAGTCAACTTGTCCTGATTGCAACACCGATCCCAATCCGAGCAATGCCGATTCCGCCAATTTCAGATAGGCCGCATGACCCTGTGCCATCGTGCGCTGGAATGATTCATGCGCCGCAGCTGCCTGTTGCTGGCTCTCCTGAAACGCGGCCAACCAGGCTTCGGAAATATGCGGAGTTACACTCATCGATTCGGGTCCTGGTGCGGCAATTGCAACAGCGGGGCTGATGCGTTCGCGTAATGGCGAGATGGGAGTGATGACGCCTGGCACCGTGGTTTCCGGCGCAGGCACAACGCGTCGCGGCGGATTCGGTGCAGGCAGGGCGATGTCGTTGGCGGGCGGATACGGCTTGCCGACATTGCTGCCGGAGATCGCGACGCTGAGCTTGGCGGTCGTGCTCGGCGCCAGCGGTAGTCGCGTATCAGCGAACAGCCGCGCAGCGTTCATCGATATACCCGCGGCAGCGAGGCGGGCCAGACCGATCAGCAGCGATTCAACGCCATCGCGGCCCTTACGATCCAACGGCACCACGCTGTGCGGACGCGATCCAAGAATTGCGGACACTAGTCCGCTGAGCACTGCGCCCGGACCGACCTCGACAAAGGTTCTGACGCCGCTGGCATACATCGCCTGAACCATGTCGACGAAACGCACTGGATTGGCGATCTGCGCGGCCAGCTGCTGGCGCATTGCGTCGGCGTCCGCGGCATAGGGTGCGGCCGTCTGGTTGCCAAACACCGGGCGCGTCGGGGGCGACAGCGGCATGTCGCGCAACACTTGCGCGAACGCGGCGCCACAGCTCGCCACCAGAGGAGAGTGGAATGCCGTTGCAACCGGCAGACGAATGAACGCAATATTCTGTTGCTGCAAACGCAACTCAAATGCCTGCATCGCGTCGCTGGCACCGGACACCACAATCTGTTGTGGCGCATTATGGTTGGCGATTACCAGCCCAGGGCCGTGTTGCGCGATCAGTGCCTCGACCTCGGCCAGCGACAGACGTAACGCGGTCATTGCGCCGGCAGTCGAAGATGCATCGCGCATCAGTTCGCCACGTCGGCGCGCGATGCGCAGCGCGGCGTGTGCATCGAAGGCACCAGCAGCATGCAGGGCCATGATCTCGCCGAAACTGTGTCCGCCGAATGCATCTGCGGCAACGCCCAGGTCTTCCAACAACGCGAGCAAGGCTGCGGAGTGCACGCCGATGGCGGGCTGCGCCCATTCGGTGCACGTCAGCTGTGCGCTCAGCGCGTTGCGCGCCTCGTCGTCGAATACCGGGCGCGGAAACATCACGTCCTGCAGGCGCGTTGCGCCGTCCATTTCGATGTCGGCAGCACGGTCCCAGAGTAATCGAGCCCGTTCGAATTGCATCGCCAGTGCAGCGCCCATGCCCAGGTACTGACTGCCCTGTCCGGGAAACAGCAGGGCCAGTTTTCCGTCGTGTCGGCCTATTCCATAAGCGCTGCCGTCGGCAAGCTCGAAGGCTTGACCAGGCTCTGCCTGGATGCGTGTACGCAGCAGCTGCAGGCGCTGGTGCAAGGCTTCGATTGTGTGAGTTACTACTGCGAGGCGGTGGGTGTGATGGCCATTCCATTGGGCGCGACTGGTGTGCGCAATGCGCGCCAGTGGCAGCGGCGAACCCACAATATCGTCGATCCGCAGCAGCAGTTCGGACGCGCCCTCAGCGCCCAGCAACACCAGGTCGCAGGGCTGCGTCGGCAGGCGCTCGGCGCGCGCTCCCGGGCCCAGATACTCTTCGAGTGCGACATGGAAATTCGAGCCACCGAAGCCGAATGCACTCACCGAGGCGCGACGGGGATGCGAACTGCCACGAATCCACGGTCGGCTTTGTGTATTCAAATAGAACGGGCTGCGCTCGATGTCGAGCTTGGGATTGGGCGCGGCGATCTTGATGCTGGGTGGCAACACTTTGTGATGCAGCGCCATGACCGCCTTGAACAGTCCGGCCGCGCCCGCCGCTGCCTTGGTGTGGCCGATCTGGCTCTTCACCGAACCCAGAGCGCACCATTGTCTGCAGTCGGCGTCAGCCTCCTCGAAAACGCTGCGCAGTCCTTCGAATTCGGCTGCGTCGCCGGCTTTGGTGCCGGTGCCATGTGCCTCCATCAGTTCGACGGTTTCGGCGCCATAGCCAGCGCCAGCATAGGCGCGGCGCAGTGCCTGCGCCTGTCCGGCGGCGACTGGCGCGTACACGCTCTTGGAACGCCCATCCGATGCGGTGCCGATGCCGCGCAGCAGCGCGTAGATGCGGTCGCCGTCGCGTTCGGCATCGGCAAGCCGTTTCAGCGCCACCATGCCCAAGCCCTCGCCCAGCATTGTGCCATCGGCCTGATCGCTGAACGGACGACAATCACCGCTGGGTGATAGTGCAGGCGTTTTCGAAAAGCACATGTACATGAAAATATCGTTGAGCGTGTCGACGCCGCCGGCGATCGCCAGGTCGCTGTGCCCGAGGTGCAATTCATTGACCGCCATCGACAGCGCGCTGAAGGTCGAAGCGCAGGCTGCATCGGTCACACAGTTGGTGCCGCCCAGATTCAATCGATTGGCAATGCGCCCGGCTACGACATTGCCCAGCAGGCCGGGAAAGCTCGCTTCCTGCCAGGGCACGTAGTGTGCAGCAATCCGCGCGCAGGCGGCTTGAACTTCGTCCTCGGGCAGGCCACTTTCGCGCAGTGCCTTTACCCACACGGGTTTCTGCAATCGCGACACCATCGAGAACAGCAGCTCCTGCGCCGAGGTCACACCAAGGATCACCGAAACCCGCGAGCGATCGAAGCTGGAAAACTGTTCGTGCGTAGCATCCTGAAGCACCGATTGCGCTACGATCAACGCCAGCAATTGCGAAGTGTCGGTGGCCGGCAGTGTCGATGGCGGAATGCCCCAGCCGAGCGCATCAAAGTCGATCGGCGCAAGAAATCCACCGCGCTTGGCGTAGGTTTTGTCGGGCGCGCTGGGATCGGCATCGTAGTAATCATCGATGCGCCAATGGCTGCCCGGTACGTCGGTCAAAAGATCACGGCCCTGCAGAATGTCCCGCCAAAATCCGCTGGCGTCGGTGGACCCCGGAAAGAGTGCGCTCACGCCGACCACTGCGATTGGCTGTTGGCTCGGATGGGAAACGGATGGCATGGTGACCTCTGAGTTGCTTCAGCCCAATGGGCGTGGTCGAAAATCGAATGCGCTGGCCGGCACTGGCACGCCGTAACTGCGCAGCTGTTGCGCGCGCGTGATCACCGCAGCGCCTTCCAGCAGATTGCGCGCCACTTGCACGACCGTGCGTTGCGCCGGTTCGGCGAGGAAGCTGCTGCGTACCCAAGTATTGAAGGCGCCCATCGCCGGCCCGCACCAGATCTGGAAATCGGCACTGCGTTCGCGCACACCGTCGATTGCCCAGCGGCTGGAGAGTCCAAGATAAGCACGAAATACCAAGGCCATCCGATGTTTTGGATCGTGCTCGGCGCGCTCAACCTGCGCCGGATCGCGGGTCATCCAGAACGCCCGCGTCGACGCCCAGGCCACGTCAAAACTGGAGCGCAGCACGTTGCGCTCGATCTTGTCGCGCTCGTCGCCGGGAATCTGTTCAAGTGAGGCGTAGCCGCGATACAGCTCGTAGAGTTTGCGCGCACGCGGCGCGAACATTGAACCGCGGCGCAACACCTGCACTTCGACGCCCATTTCAAACATGTCTGCCGCCGGCGCCATGATCACGTCAGCCATATCGGCCTCGGCCAGCATCGCCCGGGCGCTGTCGTCGATGCCGCTTTCGACACAGGCTTGATTCACCGAGCCGGTCTGCACATAGGCTGCGCCCAACGCGAACGCCGCGGCCACTGCGCCGGGGGTGCCCAACCCACCAGCAGCGCCAATGCGGATCGGCAGGCGATAGCCGCGCTCAGCAACAATGCGATCGCGCAATGCAGCCAGGCTGGGCAACAGCGCACTCAACGGGCGATTGTCGGTGTGACCGCCGGAGTCGCTCTCGGCGGTGAGGTCTTCAGTCAGCGGAAGCTGTGCGGCCAGCCGGATTTCTTCTTCAGTCAGCAGTCCGCGTTCGCGCAACGACTGCAGCATGGCGGGCGGCGGCGGCTGGAGAAACTGACGTGCGACTTCGGCGCGCGATACTTTGGCAAACACTCGGTTGTGGCGTTCGACCTGGCCGTTGCTGCCGATGCGCAGTCCGCTACAGGCATAGCGCACGATTGCAGGTGTCAGCGCCAGATAGGCCGATGCCTCGACACAGCGAACGCCGCGCTGCAGATATAGATCGGCCACCGCTTCTTCCAGCGCAGGATCGGCCGGACTGTGGATCAGGTTCGCGCCCCAGGGCAATTGGGTCGGATCCAGAGTGCGCTGCAATTCATCAAGCGCCGCCGCCACCCGCGGTAGTGACAACCCAGCGGCACCGAAGAACCCGAGGCAGCCGCTGCGCGCCATCTCGATCACCAGTCGCACGCTGGCAATGCCATTGGCCATCGCCCCGGCGACATAGGGAAAGCGGGTGCCGTGTATTTCGGCAAACGAGCGATCGCCCAGCCACTCTGGAAACAGCGGCGGCAATACACCGAGCAGGGGCCATCCACTCGAGTTGCGCGCTGTGCTCAACACGCCGCCCTGGCCAACGCCGATGGCGCCGCTGGCTGGGTCGCGAATGACATACGCGGTCGAACGCAGCGCATGCGCAGCTGCCTCGATCGTCGCCGGATCAAACGCAGGCGCGGTCGCGCCGGTCTGCCACAGCGGATCCGCCACCGTCTGCGGCTCGTTGTGGAGGAGGTTGGCCTGCATCGCTGGGGAATTTGGCACTGAGTGGCACTTTGCCGGGCGCGCAGTTATATCCTTGCGGCGATGAAAAAGCCACCAGTAGCGGAAATAGCCCGGTCTGAGCTCTTGGGCCGCGTAGCGCGCGTGCCGCCGCCCGATGCGCGTAAGCGCGCCGCAAAGCCTGCTGTTACGTTGCAGCAAAGCGCCCCGCGGAGCGCTGGATCCGTCACGCCGCGCTTACGCGAGCGCAAAAAGGATGCAACCCGGCGCGCCCTGGTACGGGTCGCCAACCAACGTTTTCACAGTAAAGGGTTTGAGGCCACCACCATCGACGAAATCTGCAGCGATGCCGGCGTCAGTCGCCGCACGTTCTTTCGTTATTTCGCCAACAAGGATGCGCTTGCGTTTCCCAACCGCGCCGAAAGGCTGGAGCACTTTCTGGATTTGCTTGAAGGCGCACCCGAAACCGAAAGCGCGTTGACCAGCATGCGTCGCATCGCCCAGATCTTCGCGCGCGAATATTCCGCCAATCGCGATCAGCTGATCGCACAGCAGCGACTGATTTCCAGCACGCCCTCGTTGATTGCACGCGAACACGACATCGATCGCGATTGGGAAAACGCCATGGCCCGAGCCTTTTCCCAGCGCCTCGGCCGCGGCCAGGACGACGATCTTCGCGCGCGCATCCTGGCTGGCGCAGTTATCGGCGTGATCCGCGCCACAATGCGGCACTGGTTCGACATGGACGGCCGCGTCGATCTGGCCAAGCTGGGCAGTCAGGCACTGGATGCGCTGCAGGACGGGTTTCTGCCGATGGCTAGCGTGGTGCGGCGGACTTGAGTCAGCGCCAGATTGGGCCGATGCTGCCACCCGCAACCAAGGAGTGAGACGATGTCCAAACAGCATTTCACCATGATTCGTCAGTTTCATCTCGCCGACTGGCTGACACTCGGCAACGCATTCTGTGGCACCGGGGCAGTGTTCGCCGCGATGCGCTATTTGCAGGAAGGCGGCGTACGCGACCTGTTGATCGGCATGGCGCTGGTGCCGTTGGCGTTCGTGCTGGACGTGCTTGATGGCAATGTTGCACGCTGGCGACAGCAACAATCGTTGCTCGGTCGCGAACTCGATTCACTGGCCGATGTCATTTCCTTCGGCGTTGCCCCCGCCGCGCTGGCCTACGCCTGCGGCATGCAGGGCGGCTGGGATTGGTTGATCCTTTCGTATTTTGTCTGTTGCGGTGTCAGCCGTCTCGCACGTTTCAACGTCACCGCCGAAGTGCTGTCGGAAGGCGGCGCAAAAGTGAAGTACTTCGAAGGCACGCCCATCCCCACCAGTCTGGCACTGGTGGTCGTGCTCGCTGTCGCCACGTGGCAAGGGCGTATCGGCGATGCGCTGTGGTTCGGCGACCTGCGTATTGGCCCCTGGGTGTTGCATCCGCTGGTGCTGATCTACGCGATATCGGGTTCGCTGATGATCAGCAAGACACTACGCATTCCCAAACCGTAGCGATAGCCAGCGGATTGGCGCGATCAGGGTTTGCGGTAGCGATGCACGAAGCGATCGGTCTTGCCCCTGATCGCCGCGTCGAATACGTTGGTGCTGCGGTCATCGGCGGCGCTGCGTAGCACATCGATCGAACCGTCGAATACCAGTCCATGCGCCTTGAAATCGGCGATGGCGAATGCCTCATCGATGCGATGCAAGGTTTGCGCATCATGATTGCCGCTGTCGGCGCGCGCAGCGTGATCGACGATCAACAACACGCCACCGGGCTTGAGTGCAGCGACGACTTGATCGATGAACCGCGCAGCATCGATCGCCGGCCAGCCATCCGCGGCATCGGCGTGGTACAGGTCGTGATACGAGTTCACGATCAGCACTCCGTCCAGGCTGGAGCTGCCGAGTTGCATGGCGTCCGCCGGGCGCACGTTGTACTCCACATTCTTCAGACGACCATTCGCGATACGTGGCTCCAGGTCCTTCTTGGCATAGTTGTCGTAGGGCGCATTGTTGATCAGCAGCACGCGCCCGCCATCACCGACAACTTGATCAAGAATTTCGCTGTAGTAACCGCCGCCACCGAAAATATCGGCAATGCGGTCGCCCGCCTTGAAGCCGGCAAAAGCAAGCACAGCCGAAGGTTGGTCGCGCAAGTCGCGCTCGCGGTCTGCCTGCGTTCGAATCGGGCTGGCCAGGCTCTCGGCAAGCGCATTCGTCGCCGGCTTGTCAGTATGCGCGCAGGCGCTGATACAGGAAACCGCGATCGCAAGCAGCAGAGGAATGATGCGCATGGTCAAACTCCGTGAGTGGTCAATCGACATTATTGCCCAACTCTGGTCATTGCGCGGCCTGTTTGTCACCCGTTGGCGACAAACAATTTACCGGTAATGCAAAAATCCCGCGCCGCGTTTCGGTCAGCAAGTGATCTCGCCATCCATGACGATGCAGCCAGTAGCGCCGTCGCTGAAGCTGCCATTGCCGACGCGTGACTTGCGCTGCTGGCACGCACTGTCACCGGGCAGGCAAGTGGATGCGCGGTGTTCGCTGATCTCCCCTGATGCGGCGCGATTGGACTGGCCCAGCGCCCATAAATTGCCAAGCAACTGCCCGCCCTCGTAACCGAAATTGCCGCGTGCATCGACCCAGTAGCGGCCGGGAACGACCGTGCCGAGCACCGCCATCAGGCCGGCGACATCTTGCGGATGCAACTCACGACCGTTGATGAACACCCCGCTCAACCTGCCATCGCCGCCGCCGCTGGCATCGGCGTATAACGGGCCAGGCAGATCAAGTGAAGCCGAAACAAAGCCCAGTGTCGGCCCGCCTTCGCCACCAAACGCACCGGTGACATGGTCATACCAGTAGCGCCCGGGGATGACCTTTCCCGGCAGGCGCGAAGGATCGACAGGCGCGCGATTGACGAATACCTGCGTCGCGACGGATTGATGACGCGGCGAATGAACCGCGCCCGCGCTGGCGCTTTCCGCCACCGCCGGGTTTTGTCGAAGCAGAAGCAACGTCAACAGCGTGGCAGCCCCCACAGTCAGCACGGCTGGAATAAGAGTTCGGGCAAGCGTGGTAAGCGTCATGGTTGCATCTCCGGCAAAGGTGAGTTGCTGACTTGCCTAGACGGATGGCCGAGCCGGGCCCTCTCACTTGCGCTGAAGTCAGTTCGGCTGCAACGCGGTCGATGGCACGATGCGTGAGGCCCGCGCCCAGAGAGACAGCCGCGAGGATCAGCACCTTGGCTATGACGCCGGCAATTTCGCCGAACTGGAAATGGTCTCCTGGACGTTTGCACGAGGCTGCCCGAGCGAGTGTTGGCGGCGAGCGATCGCACCCACTTCCGGCACTTCCCATGGCGAATGGTGCGCGTATATTCGGTCACAGGCGGTCTGGATCGTCTATCCGGGGCGCCGCGCAGCAATTGCGAACCAGGTGACTTCGGAGGTGATTATGCGTACTTTCGGTTTAGCCGTAGTAGCGACAGCGCTTGCTCTCACGGGTTGTGCGACAACAGATGATCGCTCGATGCGGTCCACCGCCAAATACAGTTACGAAATCGATCAGGAACAGGTCGCGCTCGTCGACCGCACTGCGCGCACGCGCGGGGTCCAGGTCGTGTGGGTACACATGCCGAGGAAAAGGGTGGCGGTCGCATCCAGCGATTGATCGCGACCGGCTGCGTGTTGCACAGTCGCCGCTGCGTCCGCCTCAATCTGAATCTGCCTCAAGCTAAGGAACCTCTGAACAAGTTCGGAGCCGAGATAGCCCCCTGAGTCAGGGGGCGAAAAACCGCAGGTTTTTCAGGGTGTGGTAAACGATAAGTTGTACAGCGAAGACGCAGTGGTGACTTATTCAGACCTTCTCTAAGGCTGAGGAATCAGCAATGACTCGATTGCGGCCGCTGCGTTTGGCGGTGTAGAGCGCCCGGTCGGCTCGGCCGAGGGCGCTGTCGAGGTTGCCGTGTCCCGCTTGCCAGGTGGCAACGCCGGTGCTGATGGTTGCCGTGATGCCCTGCAAATCGCAGGCCGCGATTGCACTGCGCAGGCGTTCGCCCAGCGCGCAGCCCTCGGCTTCGCCGGCACCATTGAGGATCACTGCGAACTCCTCACCGCCATAACGAAATAGCGGTGTGCCGGCATCCAGCTGGCGGCCGAGTTCGGCGGCAACCTGGGTAATGATGCGGTCTCCGACAAGATGGCCATGCTGGTCATTGACCGCTTTGAAATGGTCGATGTCGATCACCAGAAACGTGCACATCGCCGTGGCAGAACCCGGCGCCGAAAGCCGCAGCAATGCCTCGTTGAAGGTGCGGCGGTTCAGGCAATTGGTCAGCGCATCGTGATCAGAGTGATAGCGCAGCATGGCTGCCGCCCGTTCCTGCAGCAAGGCGTAGGTATAGACGAAACAAACCAGGAGCCCGTAGCCGCTGGCAAATCGCACGACTTCGATGCCGGGCAGCAGGGTCATGGTCAGCAACGTGACATAGGTGCCGTACAGCAACATGACCAACAGTGCCGGCCCCGCACGCAGCAAGAACACCAACACCGGTGGAAAGATGTACGCCCAGTGCTGCATGTTGCGGCCGTGTTGCAATCCGAAGTACGGCACCAGCACCAACATTGCCGCGACAACGCAGAAAAACAGAGTCCCGCTGAGCGCGCGCGAAAGGGTGAAAAGAGCCAACACGCAGCCGCCGGTCAGCGCCAACACAATCCAGCTGAGCAGAGCGGTATCGGCATAGCCCAGGTGCGTGTTGAGCAAACCCAGTGCCAGCATCTGCACCATCACCAACACGCCAAGCACCAGCGCAACGCGCCAGCGCAAGGTTTCGCGCAGAGTGGAATAGGAATCGCGATGCAACGGCATGAGACAAAGCCCCCCGGCTTATCCCGTTGATACTAGCGTCCGCACCCGGATTCGTCTTCCTAGCCGGTTGCAGCCGCTGCACGATGATCAGCCAACGCGAGGCGAGACAACGGACCAAGTCGGCACTTGAGCGGAAAGGCCAGAATCAATCCGGTTTTTTCCTGCCGAAAAACGCTTTCAAGCCCGCGGCCAGCGCAATCAGCCCACCGATCACCAGTTTTTTGCCGGCCAAAAGCGCGACCAGTAATTTGGCGAACAAACCCGTTTTAGCGGCGACCGCACCGCCGACCAGCGCCGCCAAACCATAACCGGCGAGCTTGTCGGTGCTGGAGTTGAAATCGGCGTAGCGCTGACCGCTGTTGAACTCGGTCATACCCATGACCTGCTCCATCCCGGTTTTCACACGCGCCAAATCACCGATGCTGGCAATCGCGTTCATGCTCAGATAGCCGCCACGGCCGAGCGCACGCACGTCGTAGTTCAAAGTGTGTTCGTCCTGGCCAGCGAAAGCCAACTCCTTGGCCCAATGCAGCTTTTTGTTGGTCGAGTCGTAACGTGGCGGCGCTGCCCAACCAATCAGATCAAGCCGGCCATAGCCCTCTTTCTCGCGCCATTCGTTGCCGTCGGCGGTCTGTGTCTGCATGTCTTTGAGCAGCTCGTCGTAGTTGATGGCGTTGGCATCCGCATCGGAGACATAGCCATCGTCCGAATAGGTCAGCGCGATCGCCCAGGAGTGATCGCCGACGATTCCGACATCGTCAGGCACGATCATGCCAAGCACGCTGACATCTGGCGGGTTGCCCCACAGCTGCTCCAGAACTTTGCGCGCGTCGCTGGCGTCGAGGTAGTGAAAGCCATTCTTCACGTGCACCGTGGCGCTTGCTTTGTCGATCAGGAAATCGCCTTCGCGAAAGTTGAGTTGTTTGACAAATTCTTCCGCTGACCCCGTGCCCTCTGAGCCATCCTGGGCGTAGCCGGGGGCGAGGCAAGCCATCAGCAGCGACGCGCAGATCAGAAGTGCAGGCAGATTCGGCTTCACGGGTAGTCCTGGGTTCGGGATGAATCGGGGAGTTTAGGTCAGCCCTGCTCAAAAATGGCGCCAGCGGGCCTGTGCCTGCCTGCACTCGTGTAGATTGCTGCGCTTCAAGAGCGAAGCCCGGTTCCGCGCCGGAGCAAGTGCATGCAGAATGCGCCAAGCAAAATCGCAAAAACCAGCATCAGCGACATGGCAGTGCCGATAGCGACGTCGCTGACGCCGAGCAGCCCGTAGCGAAAGGCGCTGACCATGTACAGGATCGGATTGAAGTGGCTGACGTATTCCCAGAACGGCGGAAGCAGCCCGACCGAATAGAAAACGCCGCCGAGATAAGTGAGTGGCGTCAACACAAAGGTCGGAACAATCGCGATGTCGTCGAATTTCTTGGCGTACATGGCGTTGATGAATCCGGCGAAAGCGAACACCACGGCGGTCAACAACAGCGTAACCAGCGTAATCAGCGGATGGTGCAGGCGCACCGAGGTGAAGCACATCGCCACCGCCAGCACGATAGCCCCGACCATGAGGCCGCGCAGAACAGCACCTGCAACGTATCCGGTGAGGATGACCCAATTGGGCGTTGGCGCGACCAGCATTTCTTCGACGAAGCGCTGGAACTTGGAACCGAAAAAACTCGACACGATGTTGCCGTAGCTGTTTTGTATCACGCTCATCATGATCAGACCGGGCACGATGAAATCGATGTAAGGCAACCCATCCATGGCGCCGATGCGGCCGCCGATCATCTTGCCGAAGATCACGAAATACAGTGTCATGGTAATCGCCGGTGGCACCAGGGTCTGGCCCCAGATGCGCAGGATGCGATGCACCTCGCGGCCGACAATCGTTTTCAGTGCAACCCAGTTGCCCGCAGCGTTCATGCTGCAGCACCCTGGGTTGGCGCGGTTTGATTGCGTTCGACCAGGCCGAGAAACAATTCCTCCAACCGGTTGGACTTGTTGCGTAGCGACCGCACATGGATGCCGGCCGAGGTCAGATCCGCGAACAGTCGATTCAATTCGGTACCTTTGGGCACGTCCACCTCCAGCGTGGTTTCGTCGATGCGCCGCAGATGCACGCCGACGCTATCGGGTATGGAGCTGCAAGGCGCGACCAGATCGAGCACAAAGGTCTCGCGATCGAGCTGCGACAACAGCGTGCGCATGCTGGTGTTCTCAACGATTCGGCCACGATCGACAATCGCGATGTTGCGGCACAGTTGCTCCGCCTCCTCGAGGTAATGCGTGGTCAGCACTACGGTCGTGCCTGCCCGGTTGATTTCACTGACGAACTGCCACAACGAGCGGCGGATCTCGATGTCCACGCCTGCAGTGGGTTCGTCCAGAATGAGCAGTCGCGGCTCGTGCACCATGGCGCGAGCAATCATCAGACGTCGCTTCATGCCGCCGGACAGCGTGCGCGAAATCGTGTGCGCCTTGTCCCACAACGAGAGCTGGCGCAAATATTTTTCCGCGCGCACCTTGGCTTCGTTGCGTGCGATGCCATAAAACCCTGCCTGATTGACGACAATGTCAAAGGGCTTCTCGAATTGATTGAAGTTGAGTTCCTGTGGCACCACCCCGATACAGCCCAGCGCGGTTTCACGCTCGGTTGCCAGATCGTGGCCAAACACGCGTATCGAACCCGAGCTTGGCGTGACCAAAGTGCATATGCTGCCGATCAGTGTCGATTTTCCGGCGCCATTGGGGCCGAGCAGCGCGAAAAAATCGCCTTGCTCGACGGTAAGCGAGACGCCCTTCAGCGCTTCCACGCCGTTGCCATAGGTCTTGCGAAGATCGGTGATCGCCAGTGCCGCAATGCTCATGAGTATGCCTTGGGATGCGCAGCGCCCAAGTATAGCGGCCCGACACGTGCCGCCCATGCTATGCAACTGACATCCGTCACTTCGTTCTGCGCGCCTCGATCGCGTAGCATGCAGGTCAGTTTTGATGACTATGCTTGATGACGATTCCTTTAGCTGGAGATTGCTATGAAGATGCGGCGCTGGGCCTGGCTGGCGTTCCTGTTGGCGGCGGGCGATTTGATGGCCGAATCCGAGCCATTCAAGTTGGGTGCGCTCAACTTCACCGATTGTGACTTGAAGAATCGCGCGCAAGGCGAGTTGCTGGGCGCGTTGTGTTCACGTTTGGAAGTGCCGGAGGATCCAGCGCAGCCCGAAGGACGCAAGATCAGCCTGCGTATTGGCTTGGCCAAAGCGAACAATGCCAAGCCGCTGACCGATCCCGTGTTTTTTCTCGCCGGGGGTCCGGGCCAGTCGGCGGTCGAGTCGTTCCCGCAAGTGGCGCCTGGGTTTGCCCGCATTCTTGAGAAACGACACGTCATCCTCGTCGATCAACGCGGGACTGGAGATTCCAACGCGCTCAAGTGCGAAGGAGCCGAGGGCAAGAGCGCGTTCGGGGCCGAGGATGAGTCGCTGGCGGCGCAGGCTGCCTTTGTTCGGGACTGTCTGGATGCGCTCAGTGGCAAAGCCGATCCGCGTTTCTACACCACCAGTGTGGCGGTGACCGATCTGGACCGCGTGCGCGTCGCGATCGGTGCCGACAAGATCAACCTGATCGGTGGCTCCTACGGCACGCGCGCGGCGCAAGTGTATCTGCGTCAGTTTCCCGAGCGTGTGCGCAGCATTGTGCTCGATGGCGTGGTGCCGCCGGATCTGATTCTCGGCAACGAACATGCGCGCAATCTGGAGCTTGCGGTGCAGGGCATCTTTCAGCGTTGTCGCGACAACCCCGCCTGTCAGACCGCGTTTGTCGATCCTGCGGCCGATCTGAAACGGTTGCAGGCAGAGCTGCGCGTGCGTGCCATCGTGGTGGATTTTCGCGATCCAAAATCGGGTGAAGCGCTGAAAGAGGACTTCACGCTGGCCGATCTCGGCGGCGTGGTGCGTCTTTTCGCCTACGCACCGGAGACGGCGGCGTTGCTGCCACTGGCGCTGCACGAGGCAGTCAACGGCCGGCCCGAGGCCTTGCTGGCACAGAGCAGGTTGGTCATGGGCGACCTCGGCGAACAGATCATGCATGCCATGCAGCTGTCCGTGATCTGTTCTGAGGACGCGCCCTTTTTCGAGGCACGTGATGAAGACGTGGACACGATCATGGGCACGGCGTTCGTCGAAGTGATGCAGGCGCAATGCGCCGCATGGCCCAAGGGTGCGCGTCCGGATGATTTCCATGCGCCGCAACTCAGCGACGTGCCCACATTGCTGTTGTCGGGAGAGTTCGATCCGGTCACCCCGCCGCGTTATGGTGAATCCACGGTGAAGCATTTCAGCAAGGGGCGGCATTTGGTCGCGCCGGGTCGCGGTCATGGACTGCTGCTCGCAGGCTGCATGCCACGCCTGATCGCAGAATTTGTCGAGGATGCTGATGCCGCCAAGCTCGATATCGATTGCCTGAAAAATCTGCCGGTGATTCCCGCATTTGTGAATCGCAATGGATGGGAACCATGAGCGGCGACGGTTGTGGGAGCGGCGTGCGCCGCGATCACTCACCCCTGACTCACCATTCAAAGTATTGCCGCTCGCGCCGCTGCCACATTTGGGGTTGCACTCATGATTGAAGTTCACGATTTGCATAAGGCCTTTGGTGCGGTGAAGGCCGTGGACGGCGTTGGTTTTCGCGCCGAAGACGGCCGTATCACCGGGCTGCTGGGCCCCAATGGTGCCGGCAAGACCACAACTTTGCGCATGTTGTACACGCTGATGAAGCCGGACAGCGGCTGGGTCAAAGTGGATGGATTTGATGCCACCGCCGACACCGTCGAAGTCCGCCGCCGACTCGGTGTGTTGCCCGATTCGCGCGGCCTGTACAAACGTTTGAGTGCGCGCGAGAACATCAGATACTTCGCGGAACTACAGGGATTGGAGCCGGCGCTTGCACATGAGCGCGAAAACGCATTGATCAGCGCACTGGGTATGGAAGACATTGCCGATCGGCGTACCGAGGGATTCTCACAGGGACAGCGGGTCAAGACCGCGATCGCGCGCGCGCTGATCCACGATCCGCGCAACGTTATTCTGGACGAGCCCACCAATGGTCTCGACGTGATGGCCACGCGTGCGATGCGCGGCTTTCTGCGCAAGTTGCGCGACGAGGGCCGCTGCGTGCTGTTTTCCAGCCACATCATGCAGGAGGTGGCAGCGTTGTGCGACCACATCATCATCATCGCCAAGGGTCGCGTCATGGCCGAAGGCTCGGCCGATGCGTTGCGTCAGCGCACCGGTGAATCCAACCTGGAAGATGCATTCGTCAAAATCATTGGAAGTGATGAGGGGTTGTTCGGATGAGACCTGCCTGGCTGACCATTTTTCTCAAAGAAGTGCGCGAGAACCTGCGTGACCGCAAGACGGTGATGAATGCGCTGGTCATAGGTCCGCTGATCGGTCCGGTGTTGATCGGTCTGATCCTGTCGGTCGTCGTTTCGCGCGAGACCAAACGCGCCGACAAGCCGCTGGAATTGCCCGTGATCGGCGCCGAGCATGCGCCCAATCTGATCAATTACCTGCGCACGCAAAACATCACGATTGAGTCGGGGCCGTCCAATCCGGAGCGCGCAGTGCGCGACCAGGAAGAGGACGTGGTGCTGCGCATTGACGACCGCTTTGATGAAAGTTGGCGCAAAGGCGATACCGCACCGCTCGATCTGGTCTTCGATTCTTCGCACCAGGACGCCGATCGTGCGCGACGACGGGTCGAAAACGCCGTGGACAATTACTCGCGACAAGTCGGCGCGCTGCGGCTGGTCGCGCGCGGTATCCATCCCGTGGTGGCGCGACCGATCAGCGTCGTCGATCGCGATCAGGCCAGTCCCGAGGCCAAGGGCGGCGTGTTTCTGAGCTTCCTGCCGTATACGTTGATACTCGGTGCTTTCATGGGCGGCATGTACCTCGCCATCGATACCACGGCCGGCGAACGTGAGCGCCAGTCGCTGGAACCACTGCTCGCCAACCCGGTGCCGCGCTGGAAAATCATGGCCGGAAAATTGTTGGCGACGGCGGCCTTTGCGTTGATGTCCCTGCTGCTGACCCTGCTCGCATTCGCGGTGATTACCCCGATGCTTCCACTCGACAAACTCGGACTGAAGTTCAACCTGGGCCTGGTGATTTTCGCCAAGATGTTGCTGGTGCTCACGCCCGTGGTGATTTTGGCCGCGTCGGTGCAAACGTTGATCGCGGCCAACGCGAAGAGCTACCGCGAGGCGCAAAGCTGGCTGGGTTTGTTGACCATCATTCCGGCAATTCCGTCGATGTTGTTGATGGTGATACCGGTCAAACCGGCGCTATGGATGTTTGCGGTGCCGCTGCTCGGCCAGCATCTGTCGATCATGAAGCTGGTCCGCGCCGAGTCGATCGCCGGCACAGAATGGGCAGCGCTGCTCGCCAGTGGCCTGCTGCTATCAGGCATCGTGGCGTTTTTTGCGGCGCGCATCTACAACCGCGAAAGCCTGGCGGTTTCGACTTAGTGGCCGCTGGTGTGGGGGCGGCTGTTG
>JANMSL010000430.1:0-3385 GCA_031389245.1 Lysobacterales bacterium
GATCGCCGAAATCAAGAAGGCGATGCTGGCCAGGCGCTCGGTGTGAATAAACGCGGGCTTGGATCATGCTGCGAAGCGTTCGCAGTGCGCGGCATTTGTCTGCACGTGCGGCGCGTTCTTCGCGGCTGAAGCCGCGCCCACAAGTGCGCCATGTCGATCACGCCCGAAAAGCTCTCCAAGCTCCGCTGGCGCTGCCGCCGCGGTACGCAGGAGCTGGATCTGCTGCTGATGCGTTTCATCGTGCAGCGCGCGGCGACCGCCGATGCCAGTGAAGTCGCGACCTTCGAACGCCTGCTCGAATGCGAAGACCGCGACCTGCAGCGCTGGTTTCTCGCCTATGCTGTCTGTCCCGATCCCGATCTGAGCGCACTCATCGATGCGATCCGCGCCCTCCCCAGCGCTTGATACTGCGCCTTAGCGGTCGCCCCGGCTCGCGTTCCAAGCATTTTCGAGGAATGGCAATTTCTGAGTTTCGGGAGCGCGCGCGTTCTATCCTTAGTTCGCTAGCCCGTGCCGGCAGTGGGCGTCGCGCCGTCGCCGCTCGTAACATGTCGCTGCTGCCCCGACTGTGGTGCATGAAATGGCTGACACTGTTTGTGTCGTCTTATCCTGCCGGATCTCGCCCTATGCTTCAGCCGGCCCCATCTCTGTGGCTGTCCCTGCTGCACCACTTCAGAGGCCAATTGCATGAATTCTGCACGAACCCCGTGTCGCCCCATCGGTCATGTCAAGACCGCGTTGCTTGGATGTGTGCAGTCGACTTTGGCGTTCGCTACTTTTTACGTTCACGCGGCCCAGGTTGACATTCCCGGACCCGAGGGCAGCGGCAGATTTGGCGATCGGGTTGTCGTTCTGCCCAATGGCAATATTGTTGTGGGTGACCCTGCCTTTTCGACAGAGGCTGTGCAGGAGGTTGGCGCCGCGTATCTGTATTCCCCATCCGGGGTGTTGATCAGCAAGCAGACGGGCAGCAGCAGCAATGATCATGTCGGGGCGCAAATTGTCGTGCTGAAAAACGGCAATTACTTGATCGATAGCCCGGACTGGAACTCCGGTTCCGCAGCGACGTCGAGTGCGGTGACCTGGGCTCACGCAAATAGCGGAGTTTCAGGCGTGGTGACAGCAGAGAACTCGTTGATTGGTGCATCGACTGCAGACGGATTTGGCGAATACCCAGGCGGCCAGATTTCTGTACTCAGCAATGGCAACTATGTGGTTATCGCGACCGGCTGGGACAATGGCTCCGCACTCGACGCTGGCGCTGTTACCTGGGGTAATGGCAGTACCGGCATTGCCGGGCCGATCTCGGCGAGCAACTCACTGGTCGGTACGACGACATACGACTATGTGGGAGCCTTTGGAGTGACTCTACTCAGCAACGGCAACTATGTGGTGCGCAGCGGTGGTTGGACTAACGGCGGCATAAGCTCAGCCGGTGCAGCGACCTGGGCCAACGGCAGCACTGGAATCACCGGGCCCGTATCGGCGGCCAATTCTCTGGTGGGCTCCAGCCCTGGAGATCTGATCGGCTTCCATGTCATCGCCTTGTCCAATGGCAACTACGTGATCTCGAATGACGAGTGGGACAATGGCGCGATCGAGAACGTCGGTGCTGTGACTTGGGCCAATGGCAGCACCGGGCTCAGCGGTGTCGTGTCGTCTTCGAATTCGCTCATTGGACAGAACGTTGACGATCGGGTGGGCGATTCCTCTTCGGGTGTGGTTGCTCTAAGCAATGGAAACTATGTGGTCAAGTCCAGCTCGTGGGACAACGGCGCCATCGTGGATGTCGGTGCCGTGACCTGGGCCGATGGCACGACCGGCATGGTCGGATTCGTATCGGCAAGCAACTCCTTGATCGGGACCCAGACTGGCGATCAAACAGGAGGGGCCTTCGGTGTATATGCATTGCGCAGCGGCAACTACGTGGTGCATAGCCCGGAGTGGGACAACGGCAATGCAGTAGACGTGGGGGCGGCGACCTGGGCCAATGGCAGCACTGGGCTAGTGGGTGTGGTTTCGCCAAGCAACTCGCTCATCGGCGAATCGATGGACGATCAGCGGCAAACGGATTCGCGCGTGATCGCGCTCAGCAACGGAAACTATGTGGTTAGCAACCCACTCTGGGACCACGGCACAGTCGACGACGTGGGCGCACTGACCTGGGCGGATGGCAGTGTTGGACGTGTTGGGACCATCTCTGCAGCCAATTCATTGATCGGGACGCACACCGGCGACTTGATCGGCATGAGGGGTGTTACTGCGCTGCGCAACGGCAACTACGTGGTATCCAGTCTTTTCTGGAACAACGACAGCGATGTAAACGTAGGCGCCGTAACTTGGGCAAGCGGCGATACTGGGCTAGTCGGCCCGGTCTCCACGGTAAATTCGGTGACCGGGTCGGCAGCGATCAATGCCGTGGGTCATGACCCGGTGATTGCATTGAGCAACGGCAATTACGTGATTCCAACACCCGATTGGAGTGGCGGTGGAGTAGACAGGGTGGGCGCGGTTACCTGGGCCGATGGCAGCACCGGATTGACCGGTCTGATCAGCGCCAGCAACTCGCTGGTCGGTACAAACAGCTTGGACCGTGTCGGATATCCCGACGCGTTGGGCGACGGCAACTATGTGGTGCGGAGCCCGAATTGGAATGCCGGCAGGGGTGCGATCACGCTGGCGCGCGGCGACATCGGCCTTACCGGCCCAATTTTGCCAAGCCATAGCGTCCTCGGCACGGTGGCGCAGCAAGGAATCAGCATGACATTTGCTTACGACGCCACCCGCGCGCAATTGGTGGTGGGTCAGCCTGCCGCCAACATCGTCAGTCTGTTGAAGCTTCCTCCTGACCTGCCTTTCGCCAACGGATTCGAGTAACTGCGCAGAGAGACGTCGTTATGGCAAACGCGTCCGACCGTGGGCAGTGTGGGGTTGGTCGAGTGCCACGCGCACGCAAGGTCATGCGCGACTCGGGGGTGGTGTCGGAGGTGACCTTCACCGCGCGCTAGTTGCGTGCGGCAAGGTCTGCGGTAGCATCATCTGCGAAATCCCATTGGAGCGGTCTAGCTGATGCGATCCGCGCCCTCCCTCGCGTTTGATATCGCGCCTTCACGCATGGCGCAGCTTGCATTGGCGCTGATGCTCGCGCTGGCCATGCTGTCGGTCTGGTTCAGCGCTCTACCGATCGCCGCGCAGGGGTTGCTGAGTCTGCTGTTGCCCATCCTGGGCCTACCTGGCCTGCGCGCACTGCGCCGCCCGCCCGTCACGCGTGCAGTGTTGCAGTCGGACGGTGTCTGGCTGCTCGCGTTCGCGCAGGCACAGATCCCGGCAACCCTGGTTGCATCGAGCCTGCTGGGTGTTCTCACCGGTCTGCGTTGGCGTGACG
>JANMSL010000542.1:0-2722 GCA_031389245.1 Lysobacterales bacterium
CACCACCCTGTCGTTATAGAAACCCTCTGCCTTTGCCATGACGCCTCCAAAAGTCCCGCAACGCAGTGTTCCCAGTTCCCGGCTCCAGCGTGTTGACTCAGGTCAATTGCCGGCCATGCGGCGCGAGCCTCTCAGGTCAGGCGCGGGCGGGTCTGTGCGGTAGACGTGCGACAATATGCAGCCATCACCAAGGCTTACCGATGTTTAGAGCGCCGCGCGCCGCCCCACGTGCCCCACGCCTGACCGGCGCGTCCGTCACCGAGCGGACGCGGCGCAGCGTGACCTGCCTGATTGCATTGATACTGGCACTCGGTATGCCGCTGAGCAGTTGGGCAGTGGTGTGCCCGTTCAGTACGTATCTGCCGATCGGTCAATATGGAGTGGGCCACGCATCGCAGTGGTCCAGCGGGACTGCAGAGAGCGGGCCAGGGCTCGTGCAGTGGTGGTATCCAGCCGATCCAGTCAAGGATTCGGTGGCCGCTTCGTATGTGTATTCCGACTATCTGTTCGAGGCTATGCAGTCACGCCCGCTGGAGCGCGACGAGCCTGACCCGGAACAGGGCGAGCGCATGAAGGCATTCGTCAAGGGCATGAAAGACCGCGGCCTGCCGTGGATCTTGTTTGACCATTTGATGGCGGCCACCATGCTGGCGACGCGCGAATCGACTCCGCTCGCAAAGAACTGGCCAGTGATTTGGCTGGATGGCGACCCGAGCTTCGGCGATGAATTGGCATCGCACGGATTTATCGTGGTCTCGTCGCCGCCGCTGGCGGCTAGCACGCCGACGCAGGACAAACGCGTGCAAATGGCACGTCAAGCACTGGAAGCCACCCGCAGCAAGTTTCAGGTCAGCCTGCGCCAACTCGGATTTATCGGTTTTCGGGAGAACGCGCCACTGGCCGCGCGGCTTAGCGGGATGTACCCACAATCTGCCGGACTGGCCTTGGTCGGAAATTGGACCGCGCTCGATCCCCAGCGCAAGCGCAAGGAGACGCGCTGGCTGGATCCGTCGGAGATAACAACACCGACGCTGCATATCGTCGCGGGCGAGACGAGCCCGGTGAAACTGCAGTCGCATCCCCTGCAATCCCCGTTCTCCGCCACCACTCGCGTTTACTTCAGCGACATCGACGACGCCCATCTGGAGTTCGGCCTTCCGGAGTCCTGTGTGACGCAATATGTGGTTGGCCGAAAAGTGCCGCCCTTGGTCCAGGTTCTGGCACAACGCGAGCTGCGCGCAAAATTGGCAAGTTTTTTTGCCGTCGCGTTCGATGTACCCATTCACTTGGCACCATTGCGTTTGCTGCCGTTCGATGAAAAACGGCGCGTGCCACTGAATATGATTGAAGAACAGCTACCGGCAATCCACACGCCCCCACCCCGGCCTGCTCAGATCGCCGAACTGTTGCAGGCTGGGGGTGTTGCTGCATTGCTGCAGTCACTGCCCGTGGTCATCCATCCGTTGCTGCCGGCGTCCTGGTGGGACAACGCAATCGCGCAGATACACAGCACCGGCAAGCTTGAGCAGGTTTCCGTCCTTCTCGACGCCTGGCAGGTCAGCCAGCCGAACAGCCTTGCCGCCGCCGTACACCGTGCCGCGCATGCGCAGTCAAGTGGCGCGGACGCTGCGAAACTTTGGAAGCAGGCGCGCCGCCTGGTGAAATCGGATCAGCGACTTTCTGCGGCTCGGCGCGCCGAACTGGCCGTGGCAATCGACACCGCGCTGAAATCAAAACGTTGAACCCGAGCAGCTGATCGATCAATTGACCGAACTCGCCGTCGTGACAATGCGGACCAATGACCGCGCGCGCGTTACTTGAGCATCGCGTTCAGCAACGCAGCAAGGCGCCGTCCAGCCAATTCGATGCGCTCTTCCGCTACCGGCAGCATGCGTTCCAGATAGGCATCGCTGATGTCCAGCTGCTGTGGATAGAGGCCATCAGTCACCACGCGGCATGACTCTTCTGCCCAAATCATAGGCGCGGCATCGCTCCACCCCAGTATTCGTGCAGAAGCCAATGGCGTCGCCAACAATTTGTTGGCGTGTTCGCGCACACGCAGACCCGCACGTCGCGCCAGCGCATCGTCCCATAATGCATGCAGATTGCTGCCCTGACGGCCGATGCGGATCTGCACATCGTTGCCACCACGATCATCGCGCCAGGCCGCATGCAGCGGCTGATGGATATCGCTGACGAAGTGAATGACAAAGGCCAGCGCTTCGGCACGATCTTCCTTGCTGGCACCGGCGTCGGCCAGACGCGCCACATATTTCCCGATCGCGCCGACCACGCAACTACCATCACGGCAGTAGCGGCGTGCGTCATAGTGGCAAACGCCGCGCGGAAAATTGACGTAGTGCAGCGGCGCTGTATCGCGGTACTTGGGCTGTTCACGAACCCGATCGGCCCAGGTCGACACCTCTCGCATCGCCAGATCGGCGCGATCCCCAAGCAGCCGCTCAACCTCAAGACGCGCCGCCGGCTGCAGATGCCGCGCCGCGATTTCCGCCACCACTTCATGACTGTGCGGGCCCCAGGCAAACGCCGCCGCCGGAATCAGCAAGGTTCCAATGAACAACACGATGAGGTTTTTCATAGCCGCATGGTGCCAGCCCCTCACAACCCACCGCAAGCTGCCGTGTCGCAGCGTTCCTCTACCGTAGGAGCGGACCCGGCCGCGATAAACACACGGCAACGTCATTTCGCGCCCAGGTGTGCT
>JANMSL010000551.1:0-5489 GCA_031389245.1 Lysobacterales bacterium
GCAGCTTCACCGCAGTGGAGCTGATGTCTACGCCGACGAGCGGCGGTGATTTCGTGCTGAAGAGTGCCACCACTTTTTCCCCTTCCCACGGGCTCTTACGAGCGATATGTCAGTAGCCACATTAAATATCAAACTTAAGTGTAGATCAACACCCGCGTTTCTTGCCCTGGGTTGCCTCCCCTCAGGAAGGACCTTTGGCCCGGGTTTGAACCGACTCAAATGAGTTGCCGCCCCCTATACTTCCCGGCCCCAAACCGCAATTCCGGCGACAATGGCTGCCTCCTGGACACGAAGACTGCTGCGCTGGACCTTGTACTCAGGGCTTGTGGCCTGCGTTCTGGGCGTTCTGGGCGTCGCCGTAGCGTACTGGTTACTGGCGCCTAGTCTGCCGGACACGTCGCAGATTCGAGACATCCGCCTGCAGGTTCCACTGCGGGTCTACAGTGCCGACGGCAAGCTCATCGCCCTGTTTGGCGAGACAAAACGCACACCGGTGAAGATCGAGGCAGTCCCTCGCCAACTCCGGCAAGCAGTGATGGCGATCGAGGATTCGCGCTTTGAAGAGCACCATGGGATCGATTTCCGCGGAATCGGGCGCGCGCTCTGGCTGATGACTACAACCGACCGCGACCGTGTACCTGGCGGCAGCACGATTACCCAGCAGGTTGCGCGCAACTTCTTTCTGAGCAACGAATACTCGATGACGCGCAAGGCATCAGAGATCTTTCTAGCCCTGAAGTTGGAGCGCGAACTGAGCAAGGACGAGATCCTGGGCCTTTACCTGAACAAGATTTTTTTTGGCTACCGCTGCTATGGCGTCGGCGCTGCCGCAGAATTTTATTACGGCAAGACTCTGGATCAGCTCACCTTGGCAGAAAGCGCCATGCTGGCGTCGATTCCCAAGTTTCCTTCGACTGGCAATCCGCTGACCAATCCCGACCGTGCCACTTTGCGCCGGGATTACGTGCTGCAGCGCATGTTTGAGCTCAATTGGATCTCCCAGGCAGACATGCTCGCTGCGCAGAACGAGCCCGATCGCGCGCACCCACATGAGCCTGCCATCGAACTTGATGCACCGTATGTGGCTGAAATGGTGCGTGTTGAAGCAATCGAGCGCCTCGGTACCGACGCGCTCAACAATGGCTATCGCGCGTATACCTCGCTGGATTCACACTTGCAGGAAGCTGCCAATAGCGCGGTGCGCAAGCAGTTGATCCAGTTCGACCAGCGCTATGGTTATCGCGGAGCGGAGGCCAAGGTTTCGGCACAGATCGCGACACAACCGGAGGCGGCCAAACAGACTTTGAGCACGATTTCGGCAGTGGCCGGTCTGATTCCGGCGTTGGTCACCGAAGTCGACACGCAGTCGGCGACCGCGATGCTCGCTGATGGCCAGAGCGTATCGCTCGACCTTGCGGCGGTGGCTTGGGCGCGACCAAGATTGGCGCCTCGAGGAATTGGACCCAAGCCTTCGAGAGTGAATCAGGTGCTTCAGTCGGGCGACATAATCCGCGTCGTCAGGACCGATACCGGCGGCTGGCAGTTGGCTCAGATTCCCGCCGCGCAAGCGGCCCTGGCCGCAATTGATCCAGAGGACGGGGCGATTCGGGCACTCGTTGGCGGCTTTAATTTTTCACTGTCCAAGTTTAATCGGGCGACACAAAGCAACCGACAGCCCGGCTCCAGCTTCAAACCTTTCGTTTATTCCGCGGCATTTGAACGCGGCTTCACACCAGCGTCGATCGTCAACGATGCGCCACTGTCGTTTCCCGACCCGAGTTCGGAAGGCGGCGTATGGAAACCCCAGAATGACAATGAAGACTTCAATGGTCCGATGCGTCTGCGCGAGGCCATGGTCAGCTCGCGAAACTTGATCTCAGTGCGCCTGCTCGATGCCATGGGAGTTCGTTACGCTCGCGAATATATTCAACGCTTTGGCTTCCCCGAAGCCGCGCTGCCGGAAAACCTGTCACTGGCGCTCGGCACCAGTTCGGTGTCGCCGGTCGGTCTCGCCCGTGGCTATGCGACGTTTGCAAACGGCGGATACTTGGTCAACCCATATGTGATCTCGCGCATAGAAGATGACCGCGGCAAAGAGTTGTTTGCGTTGCACCCAGCGCGTGCCTGCCGGCGTTGTCCCGAGCGCATGACAGCAGAATTCCGGCCGAACGATGCATCGTCTCAGGACCTTTCCGCTTTGCTCGACGACGGGCCGGGGGCAACGCCAGTAAGCGTAATTCCTGCGGTAGCGCCCGAAATAACGGTGGGACCAAGCACCGCATTGGCGCCGCGCAAGATCGATGAACGCAACGCCTTTTTGATCACTTCGCTACTGCGAGACGTGGTCTTGCGTGGCACCGGTCGTGGTGCAATGGTGTTGGAGCGGCATGATCTGGGTGGCAAGACCGGCACCACCAACAACCATCGTGACGCTTGGTTTTCGGGCTTCAACAGCACCTTGGTAGCCAGTGTGTGGATGGGACACGACGACTTCACCCCGCTCGGCGAGGGCGAATTCGCCGCGCGTACCGCCCTGCCCATCTGGATCGACTTCATGCGCGCCGCGCTCGAGGGCGTGCCGGAAGCTCCGCTTGAAGTCCCGCCTGGAGTCAGCACAGCACGCATATCCGCGAGCGGCCATTTGTTGCAGGGGAGCGATGATGGCGGGGTGCTTGAGTTCTTCAAAAGTGAGGATCTGCTCAAGCTATCGGCAACCGACGCCGGCAATCGGGCTGACCAGAACGTCGAGCAACAGGCCCTTGACCTCTTCTGATCGTCGCGCCAGGAATTCTTCCGTGCGCCGCCAGAGCAGTGTGCGGCAACAGCTGGCTGTCGAAGCTGCGCGCCTGATCAGCGAACAAGGCATCCGCGACTATGGGATGGCAAAGCGCAAGGCCGCTGAGCGCATGGGTATCGACAGTGAATTCGCGTTGCCCTCGAACCGGGAAGTGGACGCCGCACTGCACCAGCATCAGACACTCTTTCAGAGTCTCGACCAGCCGCGCTGGCTGCGTGAGCGACGCGTGGCGGCCGTCGAGGCAATGCGCTTCTTCGAGCGCTTCGATCCACGACTTGTGGGCGCGGTGCTCGAAGGAAATGCAGATCAGCACTCTGCAGTGTGCTTGCACCTGTTCTGCCAGCATCGGATGGACGTAGAGCACTGGCTGCTGGAGCGACACATTCCATTCGACGCGGACGAGCGCCGTATTCGGCTCGATACGCATCGCGACGCGCTGGTCCCGGTGCTGCGACTGAGCGCCGACAATTTGCTGTTTGATCTGAGCCTGTTCGATCGCGATGGGCTGCGTCAGGCGCCCCTGGATCGCATCACCGAACGCCCGATGCGACGCGCCCACATCGACGCGGTGATCGCCCTGATTGACTAGGCCATAACGACAAACTGAACAAACCCAATCGCCCCGCAAAGCGGAGTGATTTCCAATGGAAAATAAGGCCGGATCAGCGCTGAATGATTTGCGTGTAGTCGCGCGGCGGAGCGCCCGTGTAAATCTGCCGTGGTCGGCCGATCTTTGCATCGGCAGTCAGATTCTGCTCCAGCCAGTGCGCTACCCATCCTGTAGTGCGAGCAATGGCAAACATGACCGTGAACATTTCGGTCGGAATCTTCAGCGCCTTGTATATGAGACCAGAGTAAAAATCGACATTGGGGTACAACTTGCGCTCGATGAAGTACGGGTCTTTCAGCGCTGCTTCCTCAAGTTTCAGTGCCACATCAAGCAAGGGATCCTGCACACCCAGCGCGTTGAGCACTTTGTGGCACATCTCGCGAATGATGGTCGCACGCGGATCGAAATTCTTGTAGACGCGATGACCGAAACCCATCAGGCGAAAACCGGAGTTCTTGTCTTTGGCTTTTTCGATCGCCTTTCCGACTTGATCTGGGGTGCCTATTTCACCCAGCATCTTCAGCACTGCTTCGTTCGCCCCCCCGTGCGCCGGTCCCCACAAAGCCGCAATGCCGGCGGCAACGCAGGCATAAGGATTGGCACCGGTGGAGCCGACCATGCGCACGGTCGATGTGGAAGCATTTTGTTCGTGATCGGCATGCAGGATGAATAGCAGATCCAGCGCCTTGGCCGCCACGTCGGGCAAGTCCAGCGGCTCGGACGGAACCTCAAACATCATGTGCAGAAAACGCGTGCAGTATTCAAGGTTGTTGCGCGGATAGCGGATCGGCCAACCGATGGTGTAGCGATAACAGGCAGCAGCAATCGTCGGCATCTTCGCGATCAGCCGAATTGCGGCGAGCTTGCGCTGTGCCGGATCCTCGATATCCAAAGTGTCGTGATAAAACGCCGCCAGCGAACCGATCGTGCCGCACAGCATTGCCATTGGATGCGCGTCGTAGTGGAAGCCATGCAGGAACGTCTTGATCGACTCATGCATCATCGTGTGATGCGTTACGTCGTGCTCAAAGGTGCGGAACTGATCGGCGCTGGGCAGCTCGCCATTGATCAGCAGATACGAGGTCTCCAGAAAATTGGAGTGCTTGGCCAGCTGCTCGATCGGATAGCCGCGATACAGCAGCACCCCAGCGTCACCATCGATATAGGTGATGGCACTGCGACAACTTGCGGTAGACATGAAACCAGGGTCGTAGGTAAACATCCCGGTCTCTTTGTGTAACTTGCCAATGTCGATGGCGGCCGGGCCCACCGAACCAGTCAGTACCGGCAGAGTGGTGGATATATTGCTGTCGCTTTGGGTCAGCACCACATTCGAGGACACAGACTATCTCCTGATGAATCGGCAGATTTCGGATCCGCCAGCGCAGTGAAACTGACCGCGACGCGTCGAATCCGCGCCGTTGGCCCCATGCCGGTGCGGCGTATTTGCCAATTATCGCATGCGTTTGCGTCAGCGCGGCACTGGGCGCCAAGGCACTGCACGCAGAATTTTGTTCCGTCACCAACTTTCACGCTTGCACAAATGCAAACGCCGTCTCCCAGGGGAAACGGCGTCGGCGATCAATCTGTGCGGCGCGGCGCGCCAAACCGATTTACTTGGCGTAGCGCTTGCGGAACTTGTCCACTCGACCACCGGCATCCATGATCTTGTGCTTGCCGGTGAAGAACGGGTGCGACTGGCTGGAGGTTTCCACCTTGATGACCGGGTACTCCTTGCCATCTTCCCACTTGACGGTTTCCTTGCTCGTCATTGTCGAGCGGGTAAGAAACTTGAAATCGCAGGAGATGTCGTGGAACACCACGTCATGGCTTTTCGGGTGTGTATTGGGCTTCATGGCGAGGGTCCGGCCGAGTAAAGGGCGGCATTGTAGCCCCGACTCACTGGTTCAGGCAAGTGTGTTGGGATCGCTCCTGCTGCGAAGCACATTGCGCAAACCGGGCGGGCCATCGAATTATGGCGTCGCAATGCCCAAACCGGAGCGAATCAGCTGGCCGAACCGGTCGTGATCGAAGCGCAGCATGATTCGAGCCTGGGCCGGAGCACCTCCACGTTGCCACCAG
>JANMSL010000559.1:0-2084 GCA_031389245.1 Lysobacterales bacterium
CGGTGTACAAGCATCGACCGCAGGGGATTCGCAAGATCTACTTGACCGAGGCGAGGCTCGACCGCTTCCGCAGTGTGCTGACCTGGTGTGCCGGCGAACGGATTGGCTATCGCATGGTCGAGACCGCAGATCTGGACAAGCTCACGCAGAGCCAGCATCACGAAGGCGTCTGCTTCGAGACCATTCCGCCGTTGGCACTGACGCTGGATGATCTGATCGCGCGCATCGGAAAACCCCAGCACAGCTGGATCGCCTGGCTCGATGGCGTTGGCAATCCGCACAACCTTGGCGCCATCCTGCGCAGCGCGGCACATTTTGGCTGTGGTGGGTTGATCCTGCATCGCGATGCACTGGGGCTTTCCGGCGCGGCCTGTCGCGTTGCTGAGGGCGGTGCTGAAGTGGTGCCGATCGCGCGCGTCAATGATGCCCGCGGCAGCATGGCCAAACTCAAGCTGTACGGCTATGAAGGAATTGCCACCGTCGTGCACGGTGGCGCTGATGTGTTCGCGGCGACGCTGCCATCCAAATCAGTGCTGGTCATGGGTGCAGAGGCCGAAGGCATGTCATCCAGCCTGATCGCAGCCTGCGACCAACGCCTGGGTATTCCTGGCAGCGGCGCGGTCGATAGTTTGAATGTGAGTGCGGCGTTTGCGGTCTTTGCCGCTGCGTTGTCGCGTTTTTGACGAAGCCGATGCGGGACTCCGCGCCGACCGTCGCCCCTCACTCGATAATCCGCCCAATGAAAAACATTCCTTGTTTGTTGATGCTCGTCTTCACCCTGACCATCTTTGCGGCAACGTCACTTGCGGCAACGGCAGTCCCGCGCGCGCCGCGTCCGTTCGATCTGGACTACACCATCGAGCTGCTGCCCAAGACCGATCAGGCGCGGGTCAGCATCGTGCTCGGCAAGTCAGGTGAGTTGGTCAGTGCGCTGAGCTTCCCGGTCGATGGCAAGCGCTACAGCGGCTTCACTGCCACCGGCACGTTCAGCAACAATGCGGGCAAGGCGACCTGGAAGCCGAACGGCGTCGGCGCCAAGCTCAGCTATCTGGTCAAGATCAGTCATAAGCGCAGCAACGGCAGTTTCGATGCGCGGATGACACCCGACTGGGCAATCTTTCGCGGCGACAAGATCATTCCCGCGATCAAGGCGCGCATGAAAAAAGCGGCGACCTCACGCGCCAAGGTCCTGATCAAACTTCCACCGGGATGGACCAGCGCCGAAACGGGCTGGATGCGCATCGACGGTGAACGCTTCGCCATCGACAGTCCGGAGCGCAAATTCGACCGCCCGATCGGCTGGATGATCGCCGGGAAACTGGGTACGCGCCACGATCAACTGGGCACCACGGAAATGTTCGTCGCTGCCCCCAAGGGCGACCCGCTCGACCGCATGGATGCGCTGACCACAATCAACTACGTGTGGCCGGAAATCGAAGCGGCGTTCGGCAAGACGCCGCGCAAAATCCTGATCGTCGGCGCTGGCGATCCGATGTGGCGCGGAGGGCTGTCGGCACCGAATTCGATGTTTCTGCATTCCGAGCGCCCACTGATCAGCGAAAACGCGACCAGCACCCTGGTGCACGAATTGGTGCACGTAGTCACCCGCATCAGCGGCGAAGACCGCTCCGACTGGATTGCCGAGGGCCTGGCGGAATTCTATTCGGTCGAACTGATCTATCGCGGTGGCGGCATGACGGATGAGCGTCATGACAAGGTCTACACGTGGCTCGCCGACTGGAGCAGCAAGGTGAAGTCATTGCGCAGCGACAGCAGCAACGCCGAGATCACCGCGCGCGCCGCATTGTTGTTGCGCGATCTCGACCAGGAGATTCGCCTGCGCAGCAAGGACAGCAAATCCCTCGACGACGTGGTTCGTGCGCTGCGCCCACTGCGCAAGGTCTCCACCACAGAGTTCATTGTCGCCAGTGAGAAAATTCTGGCTGCGAAGTCGAAGGTGCTGGCCACGACACTGCTGCAGTGAGACCGGACGGGCCCTGGCTCACCGCTGGCGTTCGTTGGACAATGGCGGGCCTGAACCCTTTCCATGACGTGCGACGTCCACCGATGCGGTCATCATCGCT
>JANMSL010000640.1:0-8428 GCA_031389245.1 Lysobacterales bacterium
AACTCGATTTGGAACAAAAATCGCCCCTCAGATACCCAGAAAGTACTTGCGGGGTGACGGAGGATCTACGGTTTTGCTGAGGCGGTTGTCGATGGCGTCGTAGGTGTAGGACTCGATATTGCCGCCACCGACCGCATCGACATCGGTGAGGTGATACAACGCACTGAAAATTATGGCGTTGTTTGGACTCGCGGTCGTCAGACCGCAGGCACGCGCCACACCGGAAATTCATCGCCGGGCTTCGGCTCGGCGATGAGCCCACAGGCGAGCAGGCCGTCGTCGCTGCCGGCCTCGCATAGATAGACGGCAATCGCGCCGCGCTGCTGCGCGGTGTAGACGAGAAACCATCCGTCGGGAATGACGCGCGTTTCGCTGCGGTATTCGGCGTCGAGATAGGGCGAGGCATTGGCCTCCAGAATTTCTCGGCCGGCGGACGACACCAGCGCGCGCACGTTTGCCACTTCGACATCGAACGAATGACCGGCGGCCGAATCCACCCGCAGCCCATGCGCCTGCAGATGAGCAGCGACATGGGGCGGCACGATGTACGCCAGCGGCCGCGCCACGATGTGCTCGCCAACAAAGCGACCAATGTAGGGCACGATGACCTCGATTGGGGCACCGTCCAGTGCGTAAGGCTCACGCGTCAGCACGTTCGCCTGCGTCTCCTCAAAGGCTTCGAGTCGATAGCGCACCGCGATTCGCTGCGGCGGTAGCGCGCAGGCTTCGAGCAAGAGCACGATCTCTTTGCCATTCTGGGCAACATGCGAGAGTGACTCACGCAAAAACCCGTAGGTCACCTGGACGCGTTCCTCGAAACTGATATACGAATACGCCTCCAATAACAGATCCAGTCGATTGCACAGACCGCGATAGTTGCCACCGAAGCGCGGATGGTGCGTGTAGGTAATCCAACCACTGCCCTGCCCGCCTTCATCGCGCAGGAAATTGCCATACCAGAAAGAGTCGAAGCCATCCTTCTGCTTGACCGCTGCCTGCACTGCCGGCAACAACCGCTGACGCATGTAGTCGATTGGTTCGCGGCGCCCGCTTTCGACGGTATGTGGCACGTCAAAGGTCATCGCGAAGCGGTGAATCGAGCCGTTGGTCGCGTGACAATCCACCGTCAGGTGCGCATTCCAGGGTTGGCAAACGCGGCTTTGCAGCAGCTGCATCTCAACACCCTGCTGACGCATGTAATCGCGATTGAGGTTGATGCCGGCGGCGTTGACGCGTGTGCCGACACCACTGTCCGGACCGAGCTGTCCGGAAAAATGAGTGATATCGAGTTTGCGATTTTCGCTACTGATGCGGTCGTTGCCATCGGGATTGAACAGTGGCGCCACCACCAGAGTCAGCCGGTCAAGCACATCGCCGTGCTTGCCTTGGAGAATATCCCGCACCAGCATCAGCACCGCTTCCTTGCCCTCCACTTCGCCAGCATGGATGCCCGCAATCACCAGCACCACAGGCAAGCCCGATGCACGCGCGGCTTCTGGTGTGAAGAATCCACCCGTCGACAACACCAGCAGCGGCAGCAATCGACCCTCAGGGCTGCTGCCGAAATCGGTCACTTGCAGCCGCGTGTCATTGCGCCCGCGCAGCGCCTCGATGAAAGCAAGTACATCGGTGTGGCGCGAGGTTTCAAGATAGCCGCTGCTTTCGGCGCGGGTGAGCGGAGGCGTTGCGTCGACTGGGTTCATTGGCATTCTCGTTGCAGCGCAGGTTCTGGCCGAGTGTGCAGCGCAGCGATTATCGCCGCCACACTGCCAATTCTGTCACGGCCGAGCCCGCTTTGATCAGAGTTGCTAGGCCCCGGCAAAGAAACGATCAAGACCCGCCTCGGCCTCGCCCCGCTCGTAGGGCGACATCCCGCGCGTGACATTGCGGTATTCCTCGATCACCTGCGGATCGGAGGGCATGACTTTGGCCAATGCCAGCAGTAGCTCTTTGGCTTCGTAGTCGGAACCGATATCGCCTGCAGCTTTGATCACGGCAAGCGCGATCTCTTTGTTGACCACACCTTTGCCCAACAACAGCATCAGGGCTTCACGGCGCTCATAGTCGGAGCCGATACTGCGTGCGACCCGCACGTACTCGGCGCTGTCCACGACCTCCTGCTTCGCCGCCGCCTCAAGCAACATCCGCTTTTCATAGTCGCTGCCAATGCTGGCGGCCATAGCAATGGCGAGCTGCGCGTGTTCGGGATGTTGCTGCTTCTGCGCCAGCAGCGCCTCCAGCACGCGACGCTTCTCATAGTCGGATCCGATATCTTTCGTAGCGGCTCTCCATGCCGGCAGACGTGCGCCGTCGAGCGCGATCCGCTCACTCGCGGCGATCAGCAACTCGGCACGCTCGTAGTCCGACTCCATCCTGGCCGCGAGACCCAGTACACGCGCCTGCGCGCTGTCGCTCAACGCACCGGCAGCGAGGGCGGGCGTTAGAGCGCGGCGCAGTTCGTAGTCCGACTCGATAGCTTCGATCAGCACGACAACGCGTTCGAGTTGAGCCGTATCGAGCTGGCGGTTGGCGAACAACCCACCGACATAGCTGCTGCGCACATAGTCACTGTTGAGCTGGGCAATTTCGAGCAAGACCGCTTCGACTCCGCCACGAGCGAGTATCCGCTTCAGACGCGCTTCGGCATCGAACCCGGTGACGCGAAAAATGTCCGGCAGCACAGCACTGAACCAACGTTGCGCGGCGGCATCATAGGGAACTTCGTCGCCATCGACGCGGTACAGGCGCGAGAAATCCTTGCCCTGCGGTTGTAGTCGCAGCTCGCGCCTGACGCCATCGCGCTCCTCAACGATGCTCAACTCGCCGCCATCGCTGATGCTGATGACTGCTGTTTCGTTGTCGTTGAACTGCACTTTGCCTTCGAGTTTTACTTTGAGCTTGCGTGCGCCGTCGGAGTAACTGGCGGTTGTCGAATCCCCACCAAACAAGCTGATATTGCTCTTGATCGAGATCGAGGTGTTTTTTTCGCCTTGCTCCCGCGCCACCGTGACCGCAATGCCGGGCAGGATCAAGGCCATCGCCACGACGGCGGCGATGACAAGTTGACGCGAACGCCGCGACCAGTTGCTCCAGAACATGGGTTTTTCCTCCAGCAGTCGGTGTACACGCGCGACGATGCCGCGCTCGGGGGTGGCCATCGCAACAGCGAGGGCCGGTGTTTGATTCAACGCATGCTCCAGGCAGTGCGCCAGGCACTCGGCCAGCGCGCGCGGTGCGCCGCTGCGACGCGCGGCCGCGGCGTCGCAGGCGAATTCAGACAGGTCGTGCAGACGCCACTGCGCGTAGCGCGCGAACGGAAACCCAGCCATCAGTGCCACGGCAACGGCATCCAACAACCGCCAGCGCGGATCACGACGCTCGATGTGGGCGAGTTCGTGTGCCAGCAATGCGCGCTGTGCGTCGCTGGGCAGAGCGTCGCACCATTCCGGCAACAGGATCAAACGAGTGTGCGCGGCGATCGGGCTGTCCAGTTCGGCAACGGTGAGAATGCGCACCTCGCCCATACTCTGAGCAAGCTGGTCACGATGAAGCAGCCATTGTGGATGCGCCGGGCGCGACCTGCGCCGCGCTTGGCGCAGCATGCGGCGGCTGGACCAGATCGATCTCAACAATCGCCATACAGCGAGCATCAACGCAACGCCAAACAACAACGACAACCAGCGCGCCGAGCCCAAATCCATGTGCGTCAGCCCTGCTGTTGAGGGCTTCGATAGCGGAGTTGCGACGTCCGGCCGATCGGAAAGTCCGGCGGCAGAGACCATGGTTGTTGTTGCCGTTGCGCTCCCGCCCGACGCGCGTTGCTCAATCGGAATTGAATCTGCCGACACGGCACGCGGACGCGTCGACGCCCACAGGTCGGCCACCGGCGCGCGCAACGCCGACATTGCCGCGACCAGAATGCCTAACCACAACGCACTTCGCCAGGCAAATTCCGCAACCGCGCCATCGCGCAGCCAACCCAGTCGCTGCACGCCCCACAACAGGCTCACTGCCAGTGCACAATAGGCCAAAGCAGTGCCGAAGAAATTGATCAGCAGTTCGATCATCGCGGCTTCGCCGGTTTGCGCGCCAGCAACCCGCGTACGCGCTCCAGATCGCGCGTGCTGACGTCGCGCTCCGACACCAGATGCGCCAGCAGCGCCTTGGGATCTCCAGCAAACACAGTGCGTAACAAATCGCCCACCATGCTGCGCCGCACTTCCGGCTCGGCCACCGTCGCCCGATACAGAAGTTGGCGACCATCACGCCGCGCCTCTACCATGCCGCGGCGCGCCAGCCGGGTCAGCACGGTGGCGACCGTGGTATGGGCCAGATCGCGAGATTCGGCCAGCGCCGCAGCAATATCAGCAACACTGGCCTCGCCCCGCGACCACAGGGCGTGCATCAGCTCGAGTTGCAGCTCGCTGAGTGAAACGTCGCTATTGTCTTCGTCCTGGCTCATGAACTACACCTGTCGTACTACAAGTGTAGAAGATACTCCAAAACGCACATGCGCCGAAAGTAATGCATCGACGTCGCCACACCGTGTGTGCCAGGAAGCTGCGTTTAGGCTGCTCGGTTATCGCGGTCGGTAACATCAGCACGGATTCCTATGCGAACGGCGTACAGCCAAGGCCGACGCTGTAACCGGGTCGTGGCTGGCCTCAAGGGGCTACCAGTTCGACCCGACGGTTCTGCGCCCGCCCTTCCAGGCTGGCATTGCTGGCGCTCGGTCGCGATTCGCCAAATCCCTGCACTGAGAAGCGCAGTGCAAGGCGCGGGTCGAGCTTGACCAGGGCCGTTCGCACCGCCTCGGCACGCGCCAGTGAGAGTGTTTGATTGGCGGCTGCTTCGCCGACATCGTCGGTGTGGCCTTCGAGCAACAAACTGCCGGACGTGGCGCGCACTGCCTCGAGAATGGCCGGCAGCGCCGCGGAAGACTCGGGTCGTAGAGTTGCGCTGCCAAAGTCGAAATACAGACCCGGCAGTGTTACCCGCTTTTTCCGCTGAAGCGTACGCGCCAGTAGATTGCCCGGCTGCGGAAAATCCACTCGCACGACGCGCAGGCGCGCATCTCCGATCCGCCATTGCAGAGCGATCGGATTGGCGCTGTCGTCGAGAAAACTGAGCTCGGCATCCATGCTGTGGCCATTCTTGGCAGTGAACCGGCCACTGGCGATCAACACCGGCAACGCCTGTGGCTGACCGTTGACCAGCACGCTCAAACTACCCGCGGACTTGCGCTGCAACTCGCCCTTGAAGCTGACGTCATTGCCGGCGGTCAACGCTGCCGCAAGCGCCAACGGCGATTGCGCGGCGCCGGGCAAATCGGCCAAGGCCTGAGCCATCCAGCGCGATTCGCCTATCAGAGAAAACCGCGACTTGCCGATAGCGCGAAGCTCTTCGAGCACCACAGTGGAAGCGCCGAGCGCGGTGGTACCGGGGTAGTCTTCCTCGACATCGGGCTCGAAGTAATTGCGATACGAGCGCGCCGACCGCAGGTCGTCGTCGTGCAGCAAGCGCACATTGCTCATCGTTTCTGGTTCGCCGTTACTGGCGCTCAGGACGGCGGAATAGCTCATTCGCCAACCATCCCCTTCGCGCTCGCTCAGCCGTTTGCGGGATTCGTAGTCACCATCGCGCTCCGCAATAGCGGTGGTGATGGTCAGACCCGGTATCAGCGGAATGGCCGGAGTAGCTGCTGGCACCGGCTGCGCGATCAGCACCGAGAGCAGGAAAACGAACCGCTTCAGCATGACCCCTCCGGATTGCACAGTTTGAGCGTGAGCTTGTAGTTGCCGTTGGCCACGCCGTTGCCTTTCTGGCGGCGAAAGGTTTCATTCACTACGAAACCTTTCGGCGTCTTGGTGACTGCAGCGCGGATGCCACTGTCGCCAAAGGCGCGCTCGATAAAAAAGCCGCCGCTCTTGTAGGGCAGTTCAAATGTGGTGAACTGGGGCCCAAGCATTGCCGAGAGCGGGCTGACCACGACATACACGACCCGTGCCATAGCTTCGTAGTCGCGAGTGGCGGGCTGGCGTCGCAGCGTCAATACGCCATCGACAATCTCGCCTTCCACCGGAACGAAAAAGCTGTAGGGCTTGACGAAGACGGCGGCGGCCTTACCCTCGACCTCAATGGGCTTTTCCTCCTTCAGCGAGGAATCGGGATTGACCCGCGTGCCGGTCAGTAAATTGAGAATTTCCGGTTGCGGCAGCACTGCGCGCTTGTAAAGAATGGCGCCGCTGGTGAGTCCCGGCCAACCAATACGCAGTGCGTCCTCCCAAAGTGTGAACTGGGTTGCCTGACCCAGGAAATCACCTTTGACTACCACCGCTTGCCCATAGGTGCTGCCCTTGGCATAGCGCAAATCCAGCCGCCCTTCAAACGTGATCGTATACGCCCACCACTGCCTTCCATCCTTGGCGTTGAACTCGGCGACCATGCCGCCGCTGAAGTTGCCAGCGAGTCGCTCACAGTACTTGGCAAATTGTCGCGCGGCGATGAATGAGGCCAGATCCGATGCGAGACCCGCGACATTGCCCTGCAACGCTTCCTTGACGGCCAGTTGCGGCAACACCAGTTTGAGATTCCAAGCACCTTTGATTTGGGCATCGCCGACGGCCAGCGCGATCTTGCTGGCCTCGTTGGCAGGAAATCCGTATTTTGCGCCGAGTTTGCTCGCCAGCGCTGCGCCCTTGCTGGCCAGAAAGTCAATCACTACGGCCTTGACCGCTGCCACTGGTCCGCCGGCCAGATTGAACAGTGCCGAAGCGAAGTTGAAGCCCTCGATAATTCTCTCGATGGCTTCGCAGGTGACGCTGCCGCGACGGCTCTGCGCCAACTCACCGAGTATGCGCGCGCGCTCTTTTACGCTCTTGGTCTGCCAATTGGCAAGTGCGCGCGCCAGCGGCTTGATGGCAGGCTTGAGTTTGAGATCGCCCTTGACGGCATCGGTGAGTGGCGCTGTCAGCGCGCGCGTATCGCGCAATTGTTTGATCGCCTGATGCATCCTGGGACGCGCGGTCGCCCACTGCGCTTTGACCTCGTCGCGTGCCGGGGAATCGGGCAACTTCTCCAGTTGTGCGTCCAGATCCTGGACCGTGTCCTCGATCACCTGCGCCAGCTTTTGCGCTTCCGCATGCGCCTCTTCGATTTCCTCGAGCGGCTCCTGCACGGCCACGTCGAACTTGCCCTTGCCGCGCATGCCTCCGCCTGGGGAAGTGACGTCAACTACATAGCTACCGGGTTCGTCAGTGCCGGTGAAGCTGATGCTGTAGTCACCGTTGCTCGAGGGTGCGGTCTTCAGTACCTGCTCCGTTCCCCCGGGTTTGGCAACCCGAATCGCGACGTCGCCTTTGCCATCGATCGGCGCAACGCCATCGATGGTTACCGGCATGCCCGGCTCAATCGCCGTCGCAGGCGTGAATCGCACCGAGACGGCGGGCTTGCTCTCGCCTTCGTCCTGCGCATAACTCGTGGGCGCCAACACAAGCAGCAGCGCTGTACACCAGCCGCGTAGGCTCACAGTCTGGGTGTCGCGTTGCGTGCCAAAGCTTCCAGCCGCTGCGCCAACCCCTCGGTCTGGCCCATGCCGGTGACATTGAGGGTCAGCATACGCCTGCCCTTTCGCACCACCAGTTGTTGGGTCCCCACCAGATCGGCATTGCTGGCCGACAACCAGGCCTCATCGCCAAGATCGTCCAATTCCTGTCCGGATTTTTTAGTCGCGGCACCGACCTGTTTGTTGACCATTGCATTGAGGTTTCCTGACAACCCGGTGACGCTGTTGAACACCGCTTGTGCCGTCGACAGATCGCCGTTGTCGCTGACCAGCACCATCAACATGGTGATGCGCCCACGACTCCCGGAGCTTGCCCAGATGCAGGCTTCAGGTTCATCGCTCATCTGGCCCACGCCCTGCTGCAGTACGGACTGCGCCTGTTCCGCGGTGACCAGCGCGCAGGCACGTGGCAGCGGCGTTGTCGGCGATGCGTGCGGCACCACGTCAGCGTCCGCGTCTTCGAACGCGGGCCAGCTTGATGTCGGTTCCGCCAACGCCTGTCCCGCGGACAACTGAGGCGCTGACGTTTGATCACCGTTGCAAGCGGCAACGGCAAGCGAAAGGAGCAAGTAGAAAAATGCGCGATGCATGGTGATTGTCCTCAGAGTTTTGGCGCAGTCACGCCTTGATAGCGATAGCGCACTTTGGTCGTCGGTCCGGACTGCGCGTAAAGCAGGCCATCCTTGCCGAATGGTATCGCGAGAAGCTTAAAGAAGCTGTGCTACCATTGATTGCGAAATGGGAACCGCTAATGGGCGTGAAGATGGAGAAGTTTTTTGTCCAAAGGATGAAAACGAAGTGGGGCAGTTGTAACCACCGTTCCGGTAATATCCGCCTCAATACGGAGTTGGCAAAGAAGCCGAA
>JANMSL010000644.1:0-4711 GCA_031389245.1 Lysobacterales bacterium
GCTGCGCAGCCGCGATGTGTGGGGACCCTACGCATCGTTCGCAGGTAACCCGATCCTGACCCAGCGCGATCTCGATCCACGACGCGCGCTTCCGATCACCAACGCCGGCCACGCCGATCTGGTGGAAGGCCTCGATGGGCGCTGGTGGGCGATTTTCCTCGCCAGCCGCAATTACGGCGGAACGCATTACAACACCGGTCGCGAAACCTTTCTGCTGCCGGTGGAATGGAAGCAAGGCTGGCCGCGCATTCTCGATGGCGGACGCGCGATTCCCTATGCCGCCAAAGGACCATCATTCCTTGAGCCCAATGCGACGCAGGCGCCGATGACCGGCAACTTCACCTGGCGCGACGAGTTCGATGGCCACCGGCTGGATCATGCCTGGATGTTCGTGCGTGTTCCGAAAAAAAACTGGATGAGCCTCGACACAAATCCCGGTGGACTGACGGTGGAGCCGCTTGCCGAGGGTCTGGATACGCTGAAGAATCCTTCGTTCCTCGCGCGCCGCCAGCAGCACATCGGCTTCGAGGCGAGCGCAGCGCTTGCCGTACCCAAGGCGCCGGGCACCGCCGGCGGCATCGCGGCGTTTCAGAACGAACGCCACTGGTACTTCCTCGGCGTTCGACGCATCGGAGAGGAAGCGGAAGTGTTTCTCGAGAAGCGCAGCGACCGCGCGATGGCTACGATCGCGCGCAAGACCTTCGCTCCGCACCGAATACTGAAACTGAAGATTTCGGGACAAGAAGGCATCTATTCCTTCGCCTACGACGCCGATGGCGCCGGCTGGATTCCTCTGCGCGAAAACGACGATGCCACCATCCTCAGCACCGATGTTGCCGGCGGCTTTGTCGGTGCTGTGCTCGGACCGTATGCGCGGCTGGAGCCCGGTCACTGAGAAGATGCAAGGCGCTGCGCTCCATCCAGGCTACTTGCTGACCTTCCAGCACCACCGGCAACAGCCGCGGGCTCGTGTCGACAAACTTGTGGCGCGCCATCATCAATTCCCTTGTACTCGCTGAAGGAAGGAAGCAAGATCAGCACCACTTTTTCTACAGCCTCGTTAGCCGCCAATGAAGCTCAACGAAGGCGTCGTGATAAGAACTGCATCAACTGACGACCTTGCAGTCATCCAAGCAATTGGGTGTGACACCTACCGTGAGCATTTCGCGTCTATCTGGTCCCCCAAGGGCCTCGAAGAATTCCTCTCTCGCGACTTCTCGGATTCCGCCCTGCAAGAATCACTTTCTTCGCCGCGACACCTATGGCTACTTGTCCAAGACTCACCTAGCTCAGTTGTGGGTTACGCCAAAGTCAACTGGGACAAGCAAGAGCCGATTTCAGGGGTTGTTGGCGCAGAACTGCAAAAAATATACTTCAGTGGTTCCGCCACCGGCAGGGGCTATGGCTCCAGGGCAATTGATTCTATTGTTTCTATTGCTTCCGAGCGCAACCAAGCGGTCATTTGGCTAAAGGTCCTTACATCCAACCAAAGCGGGCAACGGTTTTACGCAAATGCCGGGTTCACTCCGGCTGGAGATATTCAATTCGGTACAGATATTGCCAAGATCGAGATGACAACCATGGTTCGTCGCTTGGCGGCTAACAATTCATCCAAGCCGAAGACGCTTCGCGGCTCGGCTTAGTTCCGGCGTTAGGCTCCTATGCAATGAAAGGAGAGAACGGGGTCCACTTCGTCAGCTGACAAGAAGTGGACCTGACCCCGTTCTCCGGCGTAAAATTCGGATGTGAATTCTGAGGTATTTCGGCCATGTCCACTGGACTGACTCCCGTTGAGATCGTGCAAAAGCAGCTTGAGGCCTACAATCGCCGGGACATCGAGGCGTTCATCTCGTTGTTTGCTGGCGACGCCACAACCTTCGACCTTGGTGCGAGCGCTCCGTCGCTTTCCGGTAAAGAGCAGATCCGCGAGCGGTATGCCTCGTTGTTTTCGAGGTCTCCGAACTTGCATTGCCACCTCGTGAGCCGCACCGCGTTCGGTCGCGTGGTAGTGGATTTAGAGCAGGTTGCTGGTCGCGAAGCATCGAAGGAGACATTCGAAGTGATGGCGATTTACGAAATCGAACGCGCAAAGATTCAGCGGGTTCACTTCGTGCGCAAGGCATAGCAGCCGTCGATGCGAGTTGGGTCGCCCAACAATGCCATGTTCGCGACGTGCGAAGACGCATGCGCGTGATGGCGTTCGTTAGGCTCCACGACGAATATGTCCGACACTTCAGACGAGCCGTATCAAGAGACTGTGATCTGCGAGGCTCGTCAGGACGAGGGGATCATCTTCATCAAGGTCGTGGCAATGCCAAACGAGGATGCGGTGGAGTTGGATACCATCCAAGCACGCGCCTTCGCAAATCAAATCAAATTCTGTCTGCGGTCGAGATTGTTGAGAGCGACTGGGTCGGTAAGCTGGGGGGCTCACCACGTGCTGGACCCACGCAACAAGGGGAGACTGCGAACGCGCCGCGGCCACTATCCCTGTGAATTATCCGATCACGTTTTCTTTGCTGCCCAGACTTGCAGATCAGCAGGGCAGTAGCGTTCCAGGAACGCCTGATGCGAGGGCATGGTGTCGACCGTGCGCTTGATCGGCTGTCGGATCGCGTCGAACAGGCGCGCGAGGTCTGCATCCGGTAGCGCCTGTCCGAGCAGGTGATGTTGCCTTGGAATGATGCCCTGTCCCAGCATCACGTGGGTCCACGAATCGAGGCGGAACAATTCGTCTTCGCCTTGCCAGGCATGGGCACGGTCGCGGAACAGTTCGATACGGTGCTTCAGTTCGTGCGGTAACGACATTTCGCGGCAGTCGCGCCACATCGGTTCGTCGCGCTGGTTGGCGTGGTAGTGCAGGATGATGAAGTTGCGCACGTGCTCCATCTCGGCACGGCTGACCTCGTTATAGCGTTCGACCAGCGACTCGTCGATGCCGGCGAAGGGGAACAGATGGATCAGTCGCGCCACACCACTGAGCGCGAGGTGGATGCTGGTCGATTCCAGTGGTTCGATGAAGCCGCTGGCGAGGCCAAGGGAAACGACATTCTTGTTCCATACTTTTAGCCGGCGACCGGTGGTGAACGGCACGCGCCAGGGATCGCGCAGCGCCGGCGCGCCAACGGCAGCGCGCAGTTTGGCGATGGCTTCGTCTTCGGACATATGCCGGCTGGAGTACACCCAGCCGCATCCCACTCGGTGCTGCAGCGGAATCTGCCAACGCCATCCGGCCTCATGCGCGATGGCGCGTGTGTAGGGCACTGCCGGGCCCACCGATTCGGTCTGCAGCGCCACGGCGCGATCGCAGGGCAGCCACTGGCTCCAGTCTTCGTAGCCGGTCTTCAGCGTTTGCTCGATGAGCAGTCCGCGAAAGCCGCTGCAATCCACGAACAGGTCGCCATCGATGATCTGGCCATTCTCCAGCACCAGCGCTTCGACGAAGCCGCTGCCGGCATGCTGCCGCACCTCGCGGATCTTGCCTTCGACACGGGTCAGGCCGCGTTCTTCGGATTTTCGGCGCAGGAACGCTGCATAGAGCGCGGCATCAAGATGATAGGCATAGCTGAGTTCGGCGCGCTCGGGGCCTGATTGCGGCCGGTCCCAGCGCGTCGACCACTGCGCGCTTCCAGCGTCGCCGGCATTGCCGATCGCGAACCGGCCTGCGCGCGATGCCACGGTTTCCAGACAGTAGTCGCCCAGCTCCGACTTCATTCCACGGCGCAGGCTGTCCAGCCAGAAGTGGTGGAATTCGCAGGACCAGGTGCCGAGGCCGGTGCGACCGAACGGGTGGATATAGTGATCCCCCGGGCGCGTCCAGTTTTCGAATGAGATCGACAGCTTGAAGCTGCCGGCCACAGCGCTGAGGAATTCGCGCTCGTCGATCTGCAGCAGGCGATGGAAGGTGCGGATGGTGGGGATGGTTGACTCGCCCACACCCACGGTACCGATCTGCTCGGATTCCACCAGGGTGATGTCGAGCTGATCGCGGAACTGGTGAGTGAGTGCGCAGGCGGCGGCCCAACCGGCGGTGCCACCTCCGACAATCACTACTTTGCGAATTCTGCCCGTTTCCTTTTCCACGCGTTCTCTCCGTCTGTTGCTTGGTCGATGTCGACGTCAGCGATTGAGCTTGTCGATCAACATCGCTCGCAGCTGCCGTGCGACTGTCTCGTCGATGGGACCCAGCAGGTTGCGTGCGGGTTCTGGCAGATGCGCGCCGGCACGATCGGCGTCGTCGAATACGTAGTAGTCGAAGACCTCGCGCCAGGCCTGCTTCTCGCGCTCGGGTCGATCGCGGATCGTCCACAGCGCGTGGTAGAGCGCGTGCATCGGTGTCGGGATATGGGCGGGGACGCTGCTCCACCAGTAATTCACCAGCACGTTGAACCTTTCCAGCCCCTCGACATGGTGCCACCACATGCTGGGGATGAAAATCGCGTCGCCCGGTTCGAGCACCGCGACCTGGGCGCTCGCGAGTGCCTCGCGGAAGCGCGGAAAGCGTGCGAAGTCCGGATTGGCGAATTCGACGACGCTCACCGCCTGACCACCGGGCGTGGGTTCCAGTGGACCGGGATAGAGGTTGCCGATCTGCTCCGGTGGGAACAGTGTGAAACGGCGCCGACCAACAGTGCAGCAGGCGATGTTGTTGGGCGCGTCGTAGTGGCAGGACGCGATGACGCGGTTGCCGATCCAAATGCTCGGCGGCGCA
>JANMSL010000652.1:0-3594 GCA_031389245.1 Lysobacterales bacterium
CGCTGATGGCGAGTTCGTGGCCATCTCGGTGGAGATCCGCAAGGAAAAGGGCGAGGCGTTTTCACCATTGCGTGGCGTGCTTCGGCAATTCGAGCTGATCTATATCGTCGGCGACGAGCGTGACCTGATTGGGTTGCGTGCCAATCATCGTCACGACGAGGTCTATCTTTACCCGATGCGCACCAGCAAAGCGCGGATGCGTGCCCTGTTCGTTTCGATGTTGGAACGCGCCAACCAACTCGCGCAGCGACCGGAGTTCTACAACACGCTGACCAACACCTGCACCAGCAATATCGTCCGCCACATCAACATCATTGCACCGGGGCGCATTCCTTTCAGTTACAAGACATTGCTGCCCGCGCATGCGGATGACCTGGCGTTTGATCTCGGGTTGATCGACACCGCGCTGCCACGCGAACGATTCCGCGCTGCACATCGGATCAATGATCTGGCCGAGCTGAACGCCGACAGCACGTTATTTTCTGCGGCCATCCGTTCTCGCTTCGCGGCGATCAGCGCTCGGACTGATGGTGGTTAGGCAACCAATGCGCATCCGCCAGCGAATTGCGCGTTCAGCGCTGACCCACTTGTCGCAGCAGCAACCGCAGCAACCGCAATAGCGTGCCGGCTTTCTTGCAGTTGCCGCGAACCAAACTGGACGGCGCGAGGTGCGCGACCGCACAGCCATCGAAGCGTCATTGCCGCTAAGCTCGGCGCCCATGAATATTGCCAGCGCGAGTTTGCCCGAACCCCAATCCGCCGATACGACAGCGGCTGCGGCCGCTTCGCTCCAAGCTGAAAGTGAAGCGGCTGGCGCGCCGATACAACAGGAGCGCTTGTGGTCAGATGACGGTTGGACCGCCAAGGTGATCAAGAACGAGGATGACGAGGGCTGGGCCGTTGCCATGACGCTGGACGGCCAGGCCGAGCCGTCACTGGTAGGGCCCTGGACCATGGGCCGCGACAAGAAAAATCCCAAGCCACTGGATGCATCGGCGTTTGCGACGTTGGTAAAGACCGCCTCGGAAATCATCATGCGGCACGAGCAACAGGCCCACGCCGCACTGCATAAGAGCACCAAAGTCGCGTCGCGCAACGGTCGCATTCGGGTCACTCTGGACATCGTGCCGGACGAAGATGAGCCCTACGCCGAGTTGGCAGCGTTCGACGACATTGGTACTGAGCTCGCCCGTGTGACGGTTGCAGCAAATTTTTCCTTCAATCACGACACCGCCACCAACTGGGTGGCATCCGGATTCGCCCGGCCTGATGGAGGTAGATGAATGAGCTGGACCCGGTCGCTGAATGCTCCGGTAAATGCAGCAGACACTGGACTCTCTCTCTCTCGTTGGTCGGCGCATGTTTCAAAAAACATCAGTCTCGACGATTTTCTGACCACGATCTGTGGCCGCACAACTTGAACTGACCGTGGCGTTTACCGACGCCGTGGCACGCCCACCACCGCAGGAGGATGTATGAGCTACGTAGATGGTTTCGTTTTGCCAGTGCCAGAGAAAAATCTTGATGCGTACCGCACCATGGCGAGGAAAGCGGGGAAAGTTTGGCTCGACCACGGCGCGCTCGCCTACACGGAGTGCGTTGCTGATGACGTGAAGCCGGGAAAGCACACGTCGTTTCCACAGGCAGTGAAACTCAAGCCTGGCGAAACCGTAGTGTTTGCATGGATCGTCTTCAAGTCGCGAAAGGACCGTGACCGCATCAACGCCAAAGTGATGGCGGACCCGCGCCTGAGCGCCATGATGGACCCGAAGAAAATGCCGTTCGATGGCAAGCGCATGTTCTGGGGCGGATTCAAGCCGTTTGTCGAACTCTGATCGAGGCGACTGGCTTTTGAGCGCGACGCCTCGCAATGCGAGGCGCGCACTCTGCAAGGTATCGTCACGATGCGCTGCTCAAGCCCCCTTCGAATGGGCCGAAGCCGCGGCGGGTCAAGCTCGGTTCACCGGTTTGAAGCTGCATATCGCCAAGCTTCCATGCCCATGCCGAACACGCCGTTATCCCCCACCAGCACCAACCTGCGCCCCAGGCCGGATTCGGTCAACCAACCGCGGCCACGATAGACGGGCGTGTCCGGGTAGTCTTGATCGCGCATTTCAAATTCGATCAGGCCTGCGTCACCCTCCAATAGACTCAGTTGTCCGCGGAAATTGCATTGGGAACTCACCGCATACTGAAAGCACACGTCGCCGGTGCCGCTTATCGAAATATCGACACCGAGGTCAAAGATCTGTCCGCCCAACAGGGCCGAATAGTCGCCCGAGATCAGCGCCAGAGTTACCGGCGACAGTAATCGAGTGCCGGGCTCAGCGGCGGGGATCCAATGCTGCCCTGTAAGGTTCAGATAGCCAGCTGGGTCAGATCCAGAAAATCTGCCGCTGATCCCATTGACCAGGTTCCAGCTGCCAACGCCCACATTCTCCCCCCGACCGAGTTTGCGTAACCAACTGTTGGCGAGTGAAAGGGTAGTGACCTCAACGCCCGCGCTGGTTTGCTGTGTCGGTGTAGCCGTTACGACCAGGCCATACCTGTCTCCGAAAAAGGTCGGGCCCGGAACCATCCCCGACTCGAGTGCCCAGAGCTTGCCCTGGCGATCGACCACACCCCAGGCCCCGCGGTTGCCAGACTGGTACTCGAGTGTGCCCTGATAGAGTCCCGTCGCAGGCAGGCGCTGTGCTGGCAGCGTGCAGCTGATACCGGCGAGCGAGGCCAGTCGCTGAATCGGCATTGAACCCGTGCCATATTCATCGCTTTGCGCGCTCCAACGCAGCGTCGCGTGGGTGCAGTCATCAAAGTCAATTGCGACCTGCCCCCAAACCGGTTTCGACAAGGCGCTGGGATCGAACACGCCAAAGCGCATGCCCCGCGGTGCGTACGCAGTGCCGACAATGCGTTGGCCTGTCACCTGGCCCTCCACGTACAGAAAGATGGGACGTCCGGTCGAATCGTAGACGTACCAGAACACCACAGCGCGATCATCGGCGAGCAACTCCACACTCAGCCCATGCCCCGACTGCACGGGGTTGTACCAGGGTCCGCTGATGCCCACTGGCAGGGCCGCGTGGGCCGCATGCATTGCGCCCGAGATACTGATCAACAGTCCCACAAAATGCGGAATCAGATGTTTCAACATGACGTTCTCCCGTAGCCGATCTCAGTGGTCCATAGCAGACTACTCGGAAAATTTGCCAGGATCGGATCATTGCCATCGCCGGCGCGGCACAGCGACGGGAGAAGCGCGCACCTGGCCAACGGACTTGCCGATCGGCAGCCCTGTTTTTTCGGGGCTCGCCATGTCGCAAAACTGTCCCTTGCTACGCCTTAGTGCCTGACCTCGATCAGAAATTCTGTAAGCGCTGACTCAGCCATTGCTGATCGCCAAAAAAATGCCGAGCGTCGGCGCTTGTGTGGCACCGAACGACGGCGTTTTCGCACATCCCCACTTTGTAGTTGCATTGCTTACCCGCACTTCGCCCCGTTTCAAATCAGAGAAAATACTTTGGAGCTCGCCCGGTGACCGACAACGTCTGGATCCATCGATCTGCATGCACAAACACGATGCGCACTCTGGCAGCG
>JANMSL010000658.1:0-6606 GCA_031389245.1 Lysobacterales bacterium
CCATGAAGCGCTCCTACGCTGGCGCGACCCCGAGCGCGGCTTGATTCAGCCCTCCGACTTCATAGGCATCGCCGAAGCGACGCACCTGATTTCCGAGATCGGCCACTACGTGATCCGTCTGGCCTGCGCGGCGACGGCGGCCCGAAAGGGAGGGGAGCGGGTGTCCATCAATTTGTCCGGACGTCAGTTCCACGACCCCGGCCTCATGGAGGCGGTGGACATCGCCCTGCGTGAAGGGCCCGGCGCAGACGCCCGAATTGGCCTGCACGATGCTGGCGATGCCCTCCTTGCCGGCACCGTTGGGGCCGGTGATCAGCACCGGTACGTCAGCGCGGGCAACTTGGCAGGCAAGATGCACAGCACGTGCTGTCGCCGCATCGGCAAACAGATAGCCGCGCAGGTCGAACGCCTTCAGCGCGCGCCGCAGGCTGCGGTCGCTTTCGCGGCTGCGCGTCATGGCGCGATTGGCCTCACCCAACTCCAGCAGGTTGCGCACCGTGGCCACCAGCTTGCGATCGTCCCAGGGCTTGGCTTGATAATCGGCAGCTCCGGCACGAACCAGCTCGACCGCGGTGGAAAGGTGAGTCCATGCGGTGAGCAAGACCACCGGCATATCTGGATAAAGCGCGCGAATCTCGCGGAACAGCGTCTCGCCTTCCGCGCCCGACGTGGTATCGGCGCTGAAGTTCATATCCTGGATCACCATATCCACGGTCGAATCAGCGAGCAGGGCAAGTCCACTACTGGGCGTGAAAGCACGCAGTGTGTCGATGTCGTGCAGCGATAGCAGCAACGCAAGTGCGTCAATCACACCCGCGTTGTCGTCGATCAAGAGTACAGTTGGCATAAGGCGAACCTTACACAGTTCGCGTCGCCGTTGCAGGTGCGATCTGCGCGGCGCGACGGGCTGGAAACCAGGTTGCGAACTGGCCCACTGCCCAAAGCATCAACATTCCGACCAACAGGTTGTCCAGCGGCAATCGCGCCAGTTGCAGGCCTTCGGCAATGAAGAAGTTGAGGCTCAGCGCCAGCACCACTCCAATGCCAATGCCCAAGCTGGTGACGACAAAATTCTCCAGCAGGTAGTAGCGCAGGATATCGCTGCGCCGAGCACCGAGGGCGCGGCGCATGCCGATCTGCTTACGCCGTTGCCCGACCCAAAAGCTTGCCATACCGAGGATGCCGCTGGCGGTGACGAGCATCAGTAGTCCGGTCATCGTGGCCATCATCGACGACAGGAAATAATCATTGCGGTAGCGTCGTTCACGCAGTTCCAGCATGCTGTTTGCCGGTTCCAGAATACGACCATCGCCAGGTTTGACCAGCGCCGCGTCCGCGGCCTTGATCACGTCCGCCTGCGTGCCCGGTTCCGTGCGCACGATGTACTGCGGTGATGATCCGGGCAAGCGTACCGCGGTGATCACTGACTCGGACCCAGACTGCGAACCCCAGCTGGTTCGGCCCCAAGGTGTAGTCAATTGCTCGACCACGCCGACGATGCGCAACTCGGTGGCGTCATCGCCGCTGCCGCGGTAAATCACCCGACCAGTGAAGCGCGTCTGATCCGGAAACGCCACCTTTGCCAACCCTTCGCTGATGATGATCGGCAGCGTAGTCGGATACGGCGGTTCGCCATCGGTTTCAAGGTATTCCTCTGGCAAGAAGTCGCGGCCTTCGATCAGCGTCAGTCCCAACGCATCGACCATCGAAGTCGCTGACTCATAAAACGCAGCGTTCGTTGTCGACTGGACCTGTTTGCGTGCTACAAAAATCCCACTGTTACTTCCTGATTGTCCAAGCGGCACCTGATTGACCATGGCAACCGCACGCACACCGGGAATAGTACGCAGCATCTGTTCGTCCGTTTTCTGCTGCGCCATCGGCTCGGCGATATCGCGGTAACTGCTGGCGCGGATGCGGAAGACATTGGCTTCGTCGACGCCGCTGGGTTGACGAGCTGCGGCAACGCGATCACGCACAACGTAGAACACGTTGCTGGCGATGGCCAGGGTCAACGCCACCTGCGCCGCGATCACGGCTACGCCGATCTTGTTGCGTAGCAATGTTTTCAGAATGGGTTTGAGTTCCATGGCAGGCCTCACTGAGACTTGAGTTGCAGGGCGGGAACCTGAAGCGCAGCGCGCCAGGTCGGAAGCAATCCAGCGAGCACTGCGCTGACGATGGCCACAGCCACAGTCGCGGCAACCATCCATGGATCATGCCTGGCGATGCCTGCACTATCGAAACTGTAATGGTCGACAATCAGCAGCCCTGCATAGCTCAGCGCCAAACCCAGCATGGCGCCGGCAAGGCCGATCACAACAGTTTCGACAAGGTACTGGGAGATGATGTTGCCGCGGGTCGCGCCCAGCGCACGTCGCACACCGATCTCGCCGCTACGTGCGGTGAACTTGGCGAGCAGCAACCCGACCACATTGACAATGCACACGAGCAGAAAGCCAAATGCCAGGTAGGTCTGCAGCCGTGTATCGGCGTCAACAACGTCGTTGAGCGCAAGCCATTCGCGCACATCGCGCAGGCGGATATTGTCCGGTCGCTTGAAGCGTCCCAGTTTGCGCTGCTGTGCGAGATGCGCCGCGAGATAATCGCGATACTCCGCAACCGCTGCGGCATCATTCAGTTGCACCCAGTATTGGATCCAGTTGCATTCCCGCTTCAGGAATCCGGCGAATCCCGGTTCGTCGGGTGCGCTGCCGTTGCAGTTGGTCCAGCCATCATTGCGCCATTCGCGCGAAATCGCATTGCGGAATGGCACCATCACCTGTTCGCTTTCAGTGGGTGACGAGCCGCTGAGCAACCGGTAGTAACGCGGCACCGGCCGCCAATGATCGAGCACACCGACAATGCGATAGTCTCGATCGGCCAGCCGCACGCTGCGTCCGCTCGGGTCCTCGTCACCAAACAGCTTTTCCGACAACGCGCGCCCGATCACGACAACATCGCTGCCGGCGTCGTCCTCGACGGCATTCCAGGGTCCGCCGAATCGAAACGGCAATTCGAACATTTCGAAGAACCCGCGCGTCATCGCCAGCCCGGCTTCCCCAGAAGGCGGTAACTCTTTGCGCTGCGCATCGACAATCGGCGTGATGCCGTAGACCGCCGTGCGGTTGCTACCCTTGCTGGCGCGCAGCATGGCGTCGGTATCGAGGTAACCGAGTTGCAAATCGGGTTCATCGCCTGCTTTATAGTCTTCAGCCGAGCCGGTATCGAGTTGCGGCACAAACATCTTGCCGCTCTTGTGCGGGATCGGATCACCGCCGAGTACGTGCATCACCGTGTAGGCGGTCATGCTGGCGCCGACACCAAACCCAAGGATCAATACCATGAGCGCGGTAAGGACTGGATTGCGCCGCAGGCTCTTGAGCCCGAGCTTGAAATAGTAGTTCCACATGGTCTGCACCTCAGGCCGGAATCGCCACTGCAGCCGCACGCGGGCGCAGCAAGCTGATGTTGCGATCGAAGTCGCTGACCTGGCCATCGATGATATGCACGTTACGCTGAGCGCGCTGCGCCAACTCGGCATCGTGCGTCACCATCACAATGGTGGTGCCCTGGCTGTTGATCTCTTCCAGCAACTCCATCACGCCGCGGGCCATGGCAGTGTCCAGATTTCCGGTTGGCTCGTCGGCCAGCAACAATCGTGGCTCGCCAGCAAGTGCGCGGGCGATCGCTACCCGCTGCTGTTGGCCACCCGAAAGTTCTGCGGGGTAATGCTTCATGCGCGAAGACAACCCGACGCGTTCCAGCGATAGCTCGATGCGCCGCTTGCGTTCCTTCGCGTTGAAGCCGCGATAACGAAGCGGCACATCGACATTGTCGAACAAATTCAAGTCCGGGATGAGATTGAATCCCTGAAAAATAAAACCGATTTTCTGATTGCGCAATCGGGAGCGGGCATCGTCACTGAGCCCGCGCACCGACGCACCGTCGAATAGAAAATCACCATCGCTGAAATCTTCAAGCAGGCCGGCGATGTTCAAAAACGTAGTCTTTCCCGAACCAGACGGCCCGGTGACTGCGACAAATTCGCCCTCACGCACTTCGATGTCGAATCCGCGCAGCGCATGTGTTTCGATCAGGTGTGTACGGTAGACCTTGCTGAGGCTTTTCATGGTGAGCATGGCGTTGTTCCTTACGGCTGTGATGGCGGAAGCGTTTGTCGATGCGAAACGTGGTGACGGTTACGGGATGAGTGCTCTTCAGTCGTTGATACGGACACGGGTGGATTCCTGGAACAAGTCTGTACCGGCAATAACGACGTTGTCCCCCGGCGCTAAACCTTCAAGCACTTCGACCGCCTCGAGGCTGCTGTCGCCCAGGCGCACCGCACGTCGCTCGGCAATACCGTCGCGCACCACGAAAACATGCCGTCCGCCCGATTGCTCCACGAACGGCCCGCGGCGCAACAACAGTACGTCGGGTTTGTTCTCGATCAGCACGCGCACTGAGACGCGTTGGTTCTGACGCAGACCGGCGGGTTGGTCGTCGACAAATGCGACGCGCGCCAACACTTCCGAACCGATTACTTCGGGCGAGATCGTAGACAAGCGGCCCGCAATTTTTCCGGTCGGCAGGCTCAAGTCGACTGCCATCCCGATACCCAGATCGTCTGCGTAGGATTCCGGAACACGGATCTCTACTTCCAGTCGCGACAAATCAACGACTACCATCAACAAGGCGTCGCGCGCCAGTTTGGTGCGGTCCGATACCGCGACTGTGCCAACGATTCCATCGACCGGCGCGCGCACGGTCAGTTCGTCGCGGCGGCGTTCAAGTTCAGCAACGACCGAGCGCTGTCGCCTCAGCTCCTGATCACGAGTACGTTGCTCAAAGCCCACAGCATCATTGTTCAATGCAGAGTCGGCCGCAGCGTGCTTCGACCGGATCTGCGCGGCTTCGAGCGCATCCTTTGCACGCAGGTAATCCACTTCAGCAATTGCGCCGCTCTTGAAACCGCGCTCGGCACGCTCCAGATCGCGCACCGCCGCGATGCGCGCGACTTCACCTTCGTCGACGGACTTGACCGCGGTCAGGCGCAGCCGCTCAGACTCAATGCGCGACCGTGCCGTTGTGGCATCCAGGCTGGCCAACGCCGCACGCTCGCGTTCGAGCTCAGCCTGCAATTCGGGTGAATCAATCTCGGCGAGCACATCGCCTTTCTTTACTGATGCGCCAGCTCGCGTGCGCAGCGCAACGCTGCCGTTCGCTGGTGAATAGACACTGGGGCTGTCGGCAGCAACGATGCGGCCATCGGCAATCGCATCACGCACCAGCGTTCCGCGTTCAACTTGCGCGAAACGCAATCGGCTCGCGTCTACGCTGCGCTCGGTTGCGAAAAAGCGATTCACACTCCAGCCGACGAGCACGAGCGCGATCAGGCCACCAGCCACAAACAGCACTCGCTGCCTCGTGCGGCGAGATGTATCGGCGTGGAGCACGCGGTCGGTTGCGGCGGTGTCTCGAATCATGGTGATCGTCCGTGCATGTCACGGGCTATCAGCAATTCTTGTGCCACTGGCAATCTATTGATTTATTTGAATATATTCTACATTGCAGAGCGTCCGCCACGTCCGGTGGACGCCGCGGACAGACTCGTCCCTGTTGCGCGGCGGCGCCAATCTCCGTCCGCCAGCAGAAAACGCAGCGAAGCGCTGACGCAAGCACCTCGCGATCAACAAAATGGAATAACCGGATGCGGGAGCAAGCCCCCGCACTCGATAGGCAGCGACTAGCGAATACCGCACTCGCAATGGGCCTGCACCGAAACCGGCAGACCGGGATGATGCTGTTCAAGCAATGCCTGAAGCGTTTGCAACTCCTGGTTCGGACGATCGCTGAGTGTGCCGAGCGGGCCCAGCCATCCCTGACGCGCAAAATAAGCACCGACGCGAGACTGCGACATGCCCGCCATGAAGGCCTCAAACGGACTCGGCTCTTTTTCGACGTAACGCGTCTCGTAGTCGTCGAGCTTCGCAAGCTTTGCCGCCGACTTTACCGCATCATCGAACGAGCCCAGCCGATCGACCAACCCGCGTTCCTTGGCCTGGGCACCGCTCCACACGCGACCACGAGCGATGGAGTCGATGGTCGCAACATCCTGCTTGCGTGCTTCGGCGACGCGACCGATGAAGTTCTGGTATCCGTTGTTGATCACCTGCTGAATCAGTTCGCCCACGCGCGGATCGAGCGCTCGAGTCGGGTCGAAAGCGCCAGCCAGCCAGGTCGTGCCGACACCATCAGTGTTGAGACCGACTTTGCCCATGGCTTCGGGCACGTTCATGAACAGACCGAAGATGCCGATCGAACCGGTAATGGTGCTCGGGTCAGCGATGATCTCGTCGGCATTCATGCTGATCCAGTAACCACCGGACGCCGCGAGATCACCCATGGAGACCACCACCGGCTTCCCGGCTTTCTTCAATAGCGCCACTTCACGACGAATCAACTCCGACGGAAACACACCGCCGCCAGGCGAGTCAACGCGCAGCACTACCGCTTTCACATCTTCGTCTTCGCGCGCGTCGCGCAGCAGCCGACTGGTTGAATCACCGCCGACCGTGCCTGGGGCCTGATCACCATCGCCGG
>JANMSL010000673.1:0-3119 GCA_031389245.1 Lysobacterales bacterium
AGTCGGTACGCTCACAAATCGACAGCGCACGAAAACCGGCGCGGAATCAGCCGGCACGACTGACGGGGCCAATTCGGAAATCGCGCACTGCTGTCCCGGCGGCTGACTCATCAGCTGCAGATCGAGTGGCGTGCCGGCCTCGATCGGAGTGCCGACGACGTACTCGTCATTAAAAGTGACCACCACCGTGGACGCGCCCTGCCGAATGCTCAGTGCACTACCCAGCGCCAAGCCTTGAACGCGCACCTTCACTGGCACATTGGCGCCGGCAATCGCCGGTCGTTCTGCCGCGGTTGCGGACAATGACCCGAGCATGCTGGCAGTAACGAGCATGGCGAGAACCTGAAAACTCTTGGGCACGGGAACTTTCTCCTGGACGCCGACCGACGCAGCACGTGAGTTGCAGTGTGATACTACGAACGCGTGACAGTACAAGGTGCGTGAGCGACGCGCTGTTCAAGATCTGTGGTAACGACTCGCAGCAAATATCCATTGATCGACAGGCGATCGGGACTGCTCGCGGCGCAATCCAGAGCCTGTTCATGTGGCCTCGAAGCCATTGACAAACAGACGGCCCGGTGGGCGCGGTAAAGCGCGGCCCGCGTGACGCGCGCGGCTACGCCTCAGCGCCGCCCGCTCTTCATCAGCAACGCATACACCAGTGCCGCGATGCCCAGACCGGCGAACCAGGCGTAGGTATAGATGACTTTGAAGAAGGTCCAGACATCGGGAAACGTGGCTGGAAACGCCGTGTGCAGAAACCCGGGCAGATTGGGCAAAACACCAAGCGCCAGCGCAATGATTGCGGCGGGATTCCAACCACCGCGGTAGCGAAACTCTCCGTGCTCTTCGAACAATTGTGCAACGTTCAAGCGCGTGCTGCGCAGGAAGTAATAGTCGACCAGCATGATGCCGGCAACCGGGCCGAGCAGGGCCGAATAACCGATCAGCCAGGTAAAGATATAGCCCTGGGTGCTGGCCAGGATCTTCCACGGCATGGCCAGCAAGGCGATGCCGGCAGTAATCAGTCCGCCGAGTTTGTAGGAGATGCGCTTCGGTGACAGGCTGGCGAAGTCGTAAGCGGGTCCGACCAGGTTGGCGGCGAGATTGCAGCACATGGTGTCGAGGGTGAGGATCAACAGCGCGATGCCGACGCCGATGCCGGTGAAGCGGCTGGCGAGATCGACCGGATCCCAAATCGCCTTGCCATAGATCACCACGGTGGCCGAGGTAACGATTACTGAAATGAGCGCCAGCATCGCCATGGGAATCGGTAGGCCGATCGCCTGGCCGATGACCTGGTCACGCTGCGAGCGCGCGAACCGGGTGAAGTCGGGAATGTTCAAAGCGAGTGTCGCCCAAAAGCCGACCATGGCGGTCAGCGACGGCCAGAAGGTTGCCCAGAACATTCCTTCTTTGACACCGCCGACGACGAACTGCGATGGTGCGTGCATCATCGTGCCGAAGCCGCCGGCCTGGCTCAACGCCCACCACACCAGAACCAGGCACATGATGATTTTCACCGGCGCGGAAAACGTCTCCAGCCAGCGAATCGAATCCGTGCCATTGACCACGAAGTACAACTGCAGCAACCAGAATCCAAAGAAACACAGAAACTGCGCGATGTTGATGCCGAGCCAGGGCAACTCGGCGCCGAGCAGAGCGTTGCCGGTGATGATATTGAGCAGCGTGTAGATGGCCAGACCGCCGAACCAGGTCTGAATGCCATACCAGCCGCAAGCGACGATGGCGCGCAGCAATGCCGGCAATTTTGCGCCCTGTGTACCGAACGAAGAACGCACCAACACCGCGTAGGGAATGCCGTACTTGGCGCCGGCGTGGCCGATCAGCAACATCGGCACCAGCACGATCAAGTTGCCGATCAGCACCGTGGTTACCGCCTGCCACGGCGACATGCCCTGATCGATCAGGCCGGCGGCAAGTGTGTACGAGGGAATGCACATCACCATGCCGACCCAGAGCGCGGCGAAGTGGTACCAGGTCCAGGTGCGTTGCGCGGCTGTGGTAGGCGCAAGGTCCTCGTTGTAGAGCGCGCCTCGGCTGATCGGGATCTCGCTTTGCATGGTCGCCTTTGTGGCTGCGGACTTTGCTCCGCACGCGGTGGATGATTCAGCAGTCGCAACAGGAATCGAAAGTCAGTGCCGCACGCCCTGCGCTAAAACACGAGGAGCGTCACGCGGTCACGCGCATCGGATTATTCGGATGGGTGGTCCAGTTGCCGAACTCGCCGTTGTCGACGCGCTTCATCGTGATGCAACCATCGACCGGGCAAACGTGCATGCACAGGTTGCAACCCACGCATTCGTCGTCGACCACTTCGAAGTGCCGCTTGCCATCCTTCTGCTGCATGATCGCCTGATGCGCGGTGTCTTCACAGGCTATGTGGCAGAGGCCGCACTTGATGCAACTGTCCTGATTGATCAGCGCTTTGATGTCGTACTTGAGATTGAGGAACTGCCAGTCGGTGACATTGGGCACTGCCTTGCCGACGAAATCGTCCAAGCGTTTGTAACCCTTCTGATCCATCCAGTTGGATAGGCCCGAGATCATGTCTTCGACGATGCGAAAACCGTAATGCATTGCCGCCGTGCATACCTGAACCGAGCCCGAGCCCAGCGCCATGAATTCGGCCGCGTCGCGCCAGGTGCCGATGCCGCCAATGCCCGAGATCGGGAATCCGCGCATCTCCTTGTCGCGGGCAATTTCCGACACCATGCTCAGCGCGATGGGTTTGACCGCCGGCCCGCAATAGCCCCCATGCGTGCCCTTGCCATCGACGGTGGGCGTCGGTGCCATCAGATCAAGATCGACGCTGGTGATCGAGTTGATGGTGTTGATCAGCGACACCGCATCGGCACCACCGCGGAACGCGCCTCGCGCCGAGGTGCGGATGTCGGTGATGTTGGGCGTCAGCTTCACGATGCAAGGCAGCTTTGAATGCTGCTTCACCCAGCGCGCCACCATCTCCACGTACTCGGGCACCTGCCCCACCGCCGAGCCCATGCCGCGCTCGCTCATGCCATGCGGGCATCCGAAATTGAGTTCGACGGCGTCGGCGCCGGTGTCTTCGACCTGCGGCAGGATGAACTTCCATGATT
>JANMSL010000742.1:0-5419 GCA_031389245.1 Lysobacterales bacterium
GCCGGATAACCTCGATTACGTTCTGGTCGGAATCAGCATCGACGGGGGCAACACGTATTATTCGCGTCTGCGCATTCGTGGCGCGGTCAACGACAACAGCTTCTGGCCCTACGCCGCGACTGGCGTGGCCCAAGTGCCGCATCTGCCGCAGAGCGAAGAACTTTTCCAGCCGCTGAATACTGGCCTGCAGACGACCGAGGGCTACAGCACCGCTGTCATCCTTTTCCCGGGCGATGTCGGTCAAGTGGGCATTCGCATCACCGCCCGTTCCAGTTCATCGACCGACACCTGGTTGATCGATAATCTGACGCTCAGCGGTTTGAACGGCGTGTTCGCCGACGGGTTCGAGGAACTTCCCTGAATCAGATTTTTACGCGGCGCCGCCGCGACGGCCCATGGAATTTAATCGAGCAACTGAATCCGAGCGAAGTCTCGATCACTAAGGAACCGTTTGCCTACTGCAGATCGCCCAACAGTGCGTCCCGGCTCGGGGCGGTCAGCCATTTGGCGATGTCTTCGCCCATGATCTTGACCGTTCTGCCCAGTACCGAACACGATCCCTTGTAGCCGGCGAAGGCGCCGCCCATCGAATTGCGCCGCACTCTGAAATTTGCAATTTCCACACCGTTGTCGAGCAGCTTTCCGCGCGCAGAGGTAGATTTATGATGTCCCAGAAATGCGTTGCCCTCGCTGACTGCATCGCGAATCTCGATCACCAGCACCTTGCCCTCGCTGGCTTCGTCCACGGCCTCGACCAACTCGATCGAATGGCCATGCTTGGTACCGAATACCTTGATGAACTCGGCCAGTTGCGTCTGAAGTTTGCACTCGCGCAGGATTTTCCCGGCGATCTCTGCGTCTTCAGCGTAAGGAATGGAGCGCGCCAGTTGAATTGTCTCAGCGCAAGCTAGCGGCGCCCAAACTCCCAATACAGCAATGGCAAGCAGAATGTTCTTCATCGGATTCGGTTCTCGTGTTGGGAATCGTGCAGGGGATCGGAAGTAGATCAATGGATGCCGCCTTGCGTCATGCCTTCTGCGCGCATTTTTCGTGTCAGCGGATGCAGCATCTTAGCGAATTGCGTCGATCGGTGGGTCAACACGCAGGAGTTTTGACGCACGAACAGCAGCCAGATCGGATCGCCGCGCGTTTGAGCGCCCACTCAGATCTGACGTGCTGCCCTGGCCACGCGCGCCTGCCAGCAAACGAACAGCGGCGCGCCCAATATCTCCAGCACGGTAAACGCGATAAACGGCGGCGGCGGCCAACCGACAAAAATCATCGAGAGCAAACGCCCGACACCACCCAGAAAGATCATCCCCCACAGCACGCGAAACAAAATCGTCTGTGTCTCGATACGCGGAACCAACCAGAACACCGCCAGCCCCAATCCCATCCAGACACCGCTGAGGAATCGTAGATTACCGTCGAGCAATGCATTCGCCGGCAGGCCCAACGCAGCATAGATCGGGTCGTCCAGACCGAACATGCCAACCATTCCGGTGAGCAGCGGAACGGCGCCGAGAACGGTCGTGAGAATCTGCAGTAGTCGCTTGCTCATGGGTGCATGCCCTGCGCGGTGAGAGTAAGCGAGCCGAGTTTGGTTTGCCGGTTGCCACAGCCATGTTATGCGACCTAAGCCTGACGCGCGAGCTCGGCGCCTGCGCCCGCGACGTTATCCGCCGCGCAGCTACGGCGCAGCAAGATACTGTGTGCGCGTTCGACCAAGCTATGCATCCACTCGCCAACTGCTTGTTGCCACGATCTCCGCTGTGATCTCAAGCGCGCCGGATGGCTGCACATCCGCTGCTATGCCGAAATGAAACGCCGTCGTGCTGATCAATCGAACGTTGATCTCGGCGCCGATTGCCGGCCGTAGTTTCAAAGCGGCCAGATACCCAGGCAATGCACTGCCGTGATCTCGCTTGATCCAGGCTTCCTTTGCGACCCAGCGTTGCAGCAGCTCATCGACACTCAACGTGTCCGGCAATTCGCCGGCTGCGAGCAACAAAGGTTGGAAGCGCAGAAGCGCATCGCGCGGCGGTTGGCGTTGTTCGATATCGATGCCAATGGGTTGATCGGACAGCGCGCAGGCAACCCAGTCGCCGCTGTGGCTCAAGGATAGATACGTGGTGGTTTCATGCCCCATGGCGACTGGCGGCAGGCTGGGGCGCTCCTGCAGCATCCAGTCCTGTGCCTGACCGCCATGTTGTTGGGCGAGCAAGCAGCGCGCAAGCCAGTGGCCGCTGAGGTATTGACTGCGTCGCGATGGAATTTGCAAGCGTTGCAGGCGGGTTTGTTCTGTCGGCGAAAGCCAGGTGTCTGGATCCGCGGGCGATACGGGCAGCACTGCATCGATGCGGGCGATCTGGATTTGGAGAGGGGTTTTCACCGTGCAATCTTCTCATCTTGCCAAACCGTAGGAGCGGACCTGGCCGCGATAAACACTCGGTATCGTCACTTCGCGCCCGGGTGCGCTCCTACGGTAGGAGCGGACCTGGTCGCGAATGGCGCTGCCGAGGTGTTTGAAGTTCGCGCCCGGGTGCCCTCCTACGCGGCGGAGACGATACGCACAGCCAGGCCACTGGCCTCGTAGATACGTTGGCCATCGGCCCATAGGCTGGCGTTGGCGATCGCGTAGATGCCGTGCTCATCAACACCGCGTTCGCTGATCTCGAGCGTGGTATGTACTTGATGATGATGCGGCAGCACCTGGCCGCGGTATTTCCATTGGTGGGTCCTGCCCAATGCAATCGTTTCGAAGCGCGGTGCGTGCATGTCGGCTGCCGCGCCCTGGTGAATCAGAAACGCCTGCAGCGATTGCAGCATCGCTTCCAGACCAAGCGATCCGGGTTGCACCGGGTCCTGGAAGAAATGAGCCTTGAAGAACCACTCGTCGATGTTGACGTCTTTGACGGCGCGCAACTGACCAAGTCCGGCGCTGCCGGCGTCGGGCCAGATGCCCTCGATGCGATCGATCATGCGTAGCATCGGGCCGGCCAGGCGAAACGTGGGATGGGTAAAGAATGGCGCAGGTTGCGCGTTCAGATCGATATCCAGATTGCCCGTCCGCTGCAGCAGTTCACGATGCGGCGCAGTGATCGGCAACCCGGCCTGCGCAGCCAATGCCGCAGGCGGGAAGAAGCCGAATACGGTGCGCAGGGTATACACCTCGCGCTCGTCCAGCCAGCAGCGCACGACGAAGGTTTCGATGATCATGCCGGCAGTCGCCGAGACTGCGGTGAGCTCGACCTCGGTGCGCAGAATGCCGTCGCCACCACTCAGTTCGGCCAGCACCGTGCCCTCGCCATCGAGATTGCGGAAGCCCAGCTCGCTGTCGATGGTGAGCGCCGAACCGACGAAACTTGAGAGCCAGCCGCAGGGTTGCAACGCAGCTTCCAGCAATACCGCGAACGGCATACGGCGGCAGCCATTCTGGTCGAGATACCAGACCGATTCGGGCAGGTCATATTCGGCGACGACTTTTGCGCCAGCCTGCATCACGCCAATCGCGCCGTGCACAGACCTGATGCGACTGATAAAGAGATACGGCGGGCTGGGCAGTCTTGCGACGCGCATCGGGCCATCGAAGCGTTGATAGATCGGGCCGAACGCCTGCGACGGCCGACCGGTGGCGCAGGCGAGCAGACTGCGTTGATCGAAGCGGAAGCCATCGACAACAGCGACTTCCTGTGCCCGAGTTTCCTGATCCAGCAATTCAGTCTGCCTCGGCACCGACTGCAGCGGCCAGTCGGGCACCAGTTGCAACGCGACGCGTCGCGCGTGAAAAGCTTTCAGTCCATCGACCGTGCACAATAGATCGGCATAGACCGTCGGCACCGGTCCGGCGCTGCGTTCTTCAATAAACACTTCGGTGACCAGCAGGCGCGAACGCGGCGTCACCTGGCCGCGGCATTGCAACTGATACGGCAACTCCGGCACCGGCTGAAAGCGCCAGCCATCACGCTTGATCGTGTAGCCGCAGGCGGCCAGATACAGCGCCATGGCCTGCAGGCAACCATCAAACATCAAGGTGCCGGGCATGCACGGATCGTTCTTGAAATGGCCGTCGAAAAACCATTGCTGCGCGCTGATGTCGAGCTCGGCGCGCAGATAGCCGCGTTGCCACGGACCGCCGTCGATTTCCAGATGGGTGACCCGGTCGAGCAGCAACATCCTGCCTTGAGCGATGCTGGGGCTGCGCGTATGCGTCTGCGTAAATTCGAAGCCGGCGCCGAAGCAGTGTGCGGCATCGCCCGCGGCAAAGGCTTCGATATGAGCGCGATCGAGCGTATTGCGCGCGCAGGCAAGTAGCGGCGGATCGAGCTGCGGATTCGCTACGATCGATTGCTGGTCTGGCGTCCACAGGCATCCGGCCGACTCAGCCAACTCAGCGTCGCTGAAGAATCCCGCCTGACCCTTGCGCACCGACAGTTGCTTGCGATCGCCGTTGTCACAGTCGTAGTGGAAAAACATCAACCGTACATCACCTTGCGCCGCGTGGCCGTCGAGCGCAATATCGAAAAGCAGCGTGTCGCCGCGTTGCGGCAGATCGCCGTGGTAGGTCAGCTCGCAGCCAAGCAGGCGATAGACGCGTTCGCCGCGATTGTGCGCATCCACGCCGAGCCACGAGATCAACATCAGATCGGCTTGGCCGGCTTCGATCATCACGCCCGCGGGCATGAAGCCCTGGTGCAGATACCAGTCCTGACTGCCGACATCGGTTTCGGTCCAGATGTGCCCGAGACCCATGCCGCCCGGTTTGCCGCTGATGCCAAGCACGCGATCGGCGAGCAGCAGCGGTGGCTTGGGCATGCGCACCTGGCGCAGGTACTCATCCTGCGCCTTGAACGGCGCGCCAAACAAATCCGAGATGCGACCGTCGGCGTGGATCAGCAATTGCTCGCGGTTGAAGCTTGGACCGGTGACTGCGCGGTGCTGGGATTTGTGCTGCTCAGCGCCGTCGATGGCCGGCGTGGGATGAACCAGAGCGATGGCTGCGCGCTCAGGCGCGGACGCCAGCGGTTCCCCGACTGCGATGCGTGGCGGAGCGTCGCCCGGCCGCGAAGGCAGCCCTGCTGCAGCGCGATTCAGCTTGATCATTGGCGCAGTGGACGCTGTGCTCGATGTCGGTGGCAGCAGCGGCGTGGCGTCGAAGTGCAGGCCGCTGCCGCCCGTACCCACACGCAGCAACAGTTGTTGCGCCTGCATCCGCAACTGCAAAAATTGCTGGTGTGCGTTGGATTGCAGGTCGAGAAATTGCTGGTGCACGCGACTGACATGCGCGATTTGTGCGCGTTGCGCGGCTAGCGTTGGCGAGCGTCGATATGCACCGCTGCGCTCGGCCGGCAGAGTGGCCAAGTCATTGAAAACCACAGGCGTCGACTGCGGCGCGATCGGCGGCGCAGCAGCTTCAGCG